>DJEP01000098.1 GCA_002431915.1 Lachnospiraceae bacterium UBA5895
TATCAATCCTGTTAATAAGATTATGCTACATACAGGTACATGAAAATGAAATGGCAGATGCTTCCGCCCATGACAAACAGATGGAATACCTCGTGGGAACCGAAGGATTTATGTCTGGAATTGAAAATGGGAAGCTTAAGAGCATAGATTACGCCGCCTACCGTATAAATGATGCCTCCCACCAGCAACCACAGGAACGCGGGGGTGGATAATGTCTTAAGCAAAGGTCCGAATACCAGCACACATACCCAGCCCATGGCAATGTAAATGACGGAAGAGAACCATTTGGGACAGGTGATCCAGCATGCCTTGACGATCATGCCGACAGCGGCGATTCCCCATACCAGCGCCAGCAGGGTATAACCTAACTTGCCGCCCAGTACAATGAGGCAGATCGGGGTATAGGATCCGGCGATCAGTACGAAGATCATCATGTGATCCAGTTTGCGGAAGATGCGGAGACTTTTGCCGGTGAGGTCTACAGAATGATAGGTGGCACTGGCGCCGTATAACAGGATCATGCTTCCCATGAAGATCGCCATCGCCAGGAAATTCTCCTGACCGGACTGAATGCCTGCTTTTATCAACAGAGGTACAGCTGCGAAGACCGCCATCATCATGGCGATGAAATGTGTAATGGCACTGCCGGGTTCTCTTATTGTGATCTGCATAATAACTCCTCCCTTTCCTGCGGTATGAGCCGCCTGCGAACCTAATATATTCAGGATTATTTTATCCTGCAATTTCATTTACCATTCAAAAACAACAAGATATAATATAAAAAACAATTACAAATAGTTTTTAAAACTACATCTTGCAAAGCAAATAGTAGCGCAGAAAATAAGAAAAGTCAATATGGATCCTGTATTTTGGGAAAAAAGTATCAATCTTCCTCGATGATCTGAATTTCCAGATAATCAAAATCGATGGCTTCGATGAAACTGTCCTGGGTAAAGCGGGTCTTGTTATACCGCTTGAAATCCGAAATATTCATATCCAGCCAGATGGGAGTGGCGAGGTCAAACTTATGACAGACTTCGTTCAGAGTATGGAAGACCTTATGTGTACGTGTGTCGGCACTGCCATCTTCCAGGCAGACATCCTTCAGAACATGATTGCTTTTTATGATTTTAGCCCACATACGAAACATAAGAGATCTCCTTGCATATCTTTGTATATTAACAGTACGAATTATTCCTCATTATAATACAATAAAAGTGTCTAATCAATCTTAAAAAATAATAAAGGTTTTGTTAAAATTATACATTTTTGATAGGAGATATGCTATAATTATGATAATTAAGCAGTACAGAATCATGTTTTTATGCTATGACAGAGAAGATTGAGAGGTAATATGGAGTTTAAGGTAGAGAACGGGGACGGAATCGACAGCTGGAAGGAGGTTACGCTGGTATACAGTGCGGCACTGCGTCAGATGGAGACAAAGATGCAGATCCTGAACGATGAATTTCAGCATGTACACCAGTACAATCCCATCGAACATATCAAGGCGCGCATCAAGACCCCGGAGAGCATTGTTAAAAAGCTGAAGCGTTACGGACAGGAATCCACCATAGACAATATGGTAAAATACATAAACGATATCGCGGGTATCCGCATCATCTGTTCTTTCACTTCCGATATCTATCGTATTGCGGATATGATCCGGGATCAGAAAGATATCCAGGTGATCGCGGTGAAGGATTACATCACTTATCCCAAGGCAAGCGGTTACAAAAGCTATCACATGATCGTCAGCATTCCGGTGTACCTGTCGGATCGTACGGTGGATACGAAAGTGGAGATTCAGATCCGTACGGTAGCCATGGACTTCTGGGCGAGCCTGGAGCACAAGATCCATTATAAGTTCGAGGGTGATGCGCCGGAGAGTATTAAAAACGAGCTGGTGGAATGTGCCAGGATGGTATCCGACCTGGATGCGCGGATGCTGTCTCTGAATGAAGAGATCCTTGCCATCAGTAAAAAGCGCGAAGAAGAAAAACAAAATGCATGAGTATATAAAGGAACTTTCCTCTACATAGGGAGAGCTCCTTTTTTGGATAAAAGCCCATAAAATGAGGAGTGCCCAGACACCTCTCGGCGCCTGGGCTATTATGAAAAAATTTATCTTATATGCTTTGTTATCCGGAAGTCTTATCTCTTCCTTGACTGTATCTAAAGTATACCAACCAATTATGAACAAATTGTGAACGCAATGTGAAAGCTTGGTGAATTTTACGAAAAAGTACAGAAACCAAAAAAGAAACTGTACAAATTGCATAAAAACGCATAGGTGTAAGAAATGCAGTATTCACGGGGTTTTGGTTGTAACCGGAGAATAAACATGGTAAAATAGGAGCAGCTGAAAAGGGAAACAGTTCACATGAGGGACAAAATATGTTTGGAGGAAGATGGATGGATACTTTTATGGATAAACTTGCACAAAAGTTAAATGCGCAGGAAATGATCAGAGCCAATTCCGCAGCGGATGCCGAAGAGATGGACCAGCTGAAGAGCCAGCTGCGCGAGTACGATGAATGCCTGGCACAGATGCAGCAGGTCAATAAAGAATTAAAAGCAATCAATCACGAGATGGAGAAGCTGATGTCCGAGACCATCGCTCCGGAAGTGAAGAAGTTATCCGAAGAGAGCGTAGCTGTTATAGAGAAGCTTCAGCAGGAGAATGCGGACAAACTGGAAGAACTGGGACAGCGCTACACTGCAAAGCTGGAGGAACTGCAGCAAAGCACCGAGGCACTGGATGAACTGCAGAAGCATCTGGACGAGAAGTTAGATACTACCGAAGAAAATGTGCACAAGGAATGCGTAAAGGTATACCGCAATGTTCAGGCTGCCGTAGTGGAAGAGAACGAGAAGCAGACCGATGCAATCGCTGAGAAGGTTCAGGCGAGCCTTGGCGGCAAGCTGAACGGCGTGCTGGGAGTATCTGTTGCGGCACTGGTGTTAACTGTTGCGGATATTGTACTTCATGTATTAAGTGCTCTGCATATATTCTGATCGGCATAGGGAGAGAGGTTATCTATGGGCAAAGAGCTTTGGAAGCCGGGGAATATGTTATATCCGCTCCCGGTGGTCATGGTGAGTCTGGCAGACACAGAGGGACATTCCAACATTATTACGCTGGCATGGGTAGGCACAGTGTGCACTAACCCGCCAATGGTATCCATCTCCGTGCGACCGGAGAGATATTCTTATCCGATCTTAAAAGAGACCGGGGAATTTGTGATCAATCTGACGACGAAGGAACTGACCTTTGCCACAGATTACTGCGGTGTCAAAAGCGGCCGCGATGTGGACAAATTCAAAGAAATGGGACTTACGGCGGTACCGGCATCTGTAGTGAAGGCACCAATGATCGGGGAGAGCCCCGTGAATATCGAGTGTAAGGTCCGCGAGGTTAAGCCGCTCGGATCCCACGACATGTTTTTAGCGGATGTGGTGGCAGTGCATGCCGATGAAAAATATATGGATGAGAAGCATAAGTTCCATCTGGAGCAGGCAGAGCCCATCATTTATTCCCACGGCACCTATTTCGCCTGCGGAGAACAGCTGGGTACGTTCGGCTACAGTGTGAAGAAACGCTAAAAAAGCGCTTGACGTTTTTCTCACGGTTCGGTATCATAATAAAAAAGCGCATACTGACATTTATC
Source organism: Lachnospiraceae bacterium UBA5895 (assembly GCA_002431915.1). GTDB lineage: Bacteria > Bacillota > Clostridia > Lachnospirales > Lachnospiraceae > Acetatifactor. The sequence continues at coordinate 3,672 of DJEP01000098.1, forward strand.
ATTTACTACAAAGAAGTAGCATCAGACGGGAGTCTGATGCTTTTTTTCTTTTATCAGGAAAGTCCGGGTGAAGCACATGACACAGTTAGACAAAAATATTGCATTTAATTTAAAGAGGATCCGCAAATCCAAAAATATGAGTCTGGATATGCTGGCGGAGCGTACCGGGGTAAGCAAGAGCATGTTGGGGCAAATTGAAAGGGGAGAGTCGAACCCTACAGTATCCACCATCGGCAAGATCGTGGATGGATTAAAGGTACCCTTCGAGCAGCTGATCTACGACAGACAGGAATTCATGGTAATGCCTTCTTTGGAGGAAGCACCGGTTTTCCGGGCAAAAGAAGGAGAGTACCGGATCTATGTGATGCTGCCCTACGATGCTGGCAGAAGCTTTGAAATCTACCAGGGAGAGCTGGAAATGGGTGCGCAGATGGAGAGCGAATCCCACGGGGAAAATACCTGGGAATACCTGACTGTGGTATCAGGGGAAGTGGAACTGTATCTGGAAGATAAGAGCTTCCGGGTGAAGACAGGAAGCTCTCTCTATTTTGCCAGTGACAGAAAACATGTCTATCGCAATGTCGGTGGCGAAAAAGCGGTAGTGACGATGCTCGTTACCACACAGCGTTAGATTAGAGAAAACGCCCTCTTTTAATGGCGTCTTTGCCGTATTTTGCACGAATATTGTCCAGGGCGGCGTCCAACTTCTGCTGCTTCTCGGAACGGGGCGCTGCAAAGTCGAAGAGACTTAACTGGATCGGTTCGTCCTCCGGCACCAGCTTTGAGGTCCGGACACCTAAGAGGCGTATGGGAGAGGAATCCCATAGTTCGTCAAACAATACGCAGGCATCCTCGTACAGGAGATTCACGGAAGCCGTAGGAGTATCTAAGGGCATCTGGTGGGAGACATTCCGGAAGTCACTGTAGCGGATCTCTGTACAGATCTGTCCCGCCAGCCGGTGGGAAGCACGTAAACGTCTGCCTACGGATTCACATAGTGACAGCAGCACTTTGCAGGCATCCTCCCTTGTCAGGGCATCACTGCTTAAAGTGGTGGAGTTGCCGATCCCTTTTGCCCGGGAAGGTTCTGTGACTACCGTGGAGTCGTCGATGCCGTTGGCATATTGCCACAGGCAGCGGCCGTGGCTTTTTAAATGCGCTTCTAAGATCGCAGGATCGGTATGTGCCAGGTCGCCGATGGTGAGAATGCCCAGTTTACGCAGGGTCTCCGCACTGGAATGCCCGCAGGTGAACAGGGCAGAGACGGGCAGCGACCACATCTTCTGCGCAATTTCGTTATGATACAGCGTGTGTGTCTTATCCGGCTTCTGAAAATCAGATGCCATTTTCGCCAGGACCTTTCGGTCCGAGATTCCCACATTTACTGTAAATTTGAATTTTTCGAAGACAGAATGCCGGATGTAGGCGGCTGCCTCCTCAGGAGAGGCGTAGTTCGCCGCAATGGGAGTATAGTCCATATAGCATTCGTCTATGCTGACCTGCTCGATGTTCGGGCAGATATTTGCCAGGTGTTCCATGAGCAGCTGACTTTTTGTGCGGTACATATTGTGGTCGGGGGATGCCATTACGAGATGGGGACACTTGCGCAGGGCATTTACAACCGGTTCGCCGGTAGTGATACCGTAGGTCTTGGCGGGAATGGATTTCGCCAGGACCACACCATGTCTGGTGGAAGTGTCGCCACCTACGATGGCGGGAATCGTGCGCAGATCCACCGGATCTCCCTGTTCGAGCCTGTGCAGGGCGGTCCAGCTTAAAAAGGCGGAATTCACATCAATATGAAAAATGATTGCATCCTGCATGGGAGACTCCTTTCCGAAATATCTGTAAACACCCTAAGTATAGCATAAATTAACCGGAAAGAAAATAGAAAAACCGAACATACATTCTTTCTTTACAAGGTATATAAATGCTGATAGAATCTATATGTTACAAAGTTATTACAGCAAGAAAGGTATACAGGAAGTCCGGTTGAGGCATACTGTATACCGTTGATAGATACCATAGATCGAGAAGGAATTCATGAAGAAACTGACATCTTACTCTAAAAGAGTAAAATATACATATGTGAAAACGACGCTTGCCACACTTTTTGTGAGCCTGTTTTTCCTGAAGGGGTATGCAGCGTTTGAAAAGACCGGAGAGAATTATTTCCATGTATTCTTGAACGGCAGCGAGATCGGAACAGTCGGGGAAGCCGACAGAGCGGAACAGCTTTTACAGGAAGCCAGGAGAAATATAGCATCCGGAAGCGATGACATTCTTTTTATGGATGCAGATCTGACAATGGTCGGTGAGGAAGTGCTGTGGGGCACGTTGGACAATGAGGACAGCATGCTGGCAGCCATGGAACGGGAACTGGAGAACAGCATCCGTGAGACTTCCCACAGATCCTACACCATGAAGGTAAATGAATATATGGTTAATCTTGCCAGCGTGGAAGAGGTTACTTCCCTGCTGCAGGCAGCGGTGGACAAATACGACACCGAAGATAAATTCAGTGTGGAACTGACCCACGATGCGCAGAAAGAATTCAACGTGCTGACCACCGAGGTGGTAAATAAGCAGGAACTGACGGCGCAGGAGGAACAGAAGGCGGAAGCCATCTATGCGGGAGGCGTACAGACCGCACTGGATCAGGCAGGCGCCCAGGCAGAGGAACAGGGCGAAAAAGATTTCAGCGATTATGATCTGGGTCTGATGACCATGGATTTCGCGGAAAAGGTAAAGATCGTAGAGACCTATCTGCCGGAAAGTATGCTGACACCGTTAGACCAGGCTATCGAAGATGTAATCAAGGATCAGGAGACCCCCGGAGAGTACGAGGTTGTCAGCGGAGATACCCTGTCCGAGATCTCGATTAAGGTCAATATTCCCATTGACCAGATCATCGCCATGAACAGCGAGACGCTGACGGATGAGAATTCCACCATCCGTGTAGGGGACAAACTGATCATTACCGTGCCGGAACCGGAACTGTCCGTGGAACGCATGGAGCAGAACTATTACGAAGAGATCTATGATGCGGATGTTATTTATGTAGATAACAATTCCTGGTATACGACACAGACCAAGATCCTACAGCAGCCCTCCGCGGGATTCCGCCGGGTAGTGGCAGATGTATCGTATCTGAACGATACGGAAGTTTCCAGGGATATTTTGAAGGAAGAGGTTGTCATGGAAGCGGTACCCAAGATCGTGGAGCGCGGTACCAAGATTCCGCCTACCTATATCAAGCCGGTCTCCGGCGGACGTCTGACATCTAATTTTGGACGTAGAAAGGCACCTACCAAGGGCGCCAGCAGTTATCATAAGGGTGTAGACTGGTCGGTTCCTACCGGAACTGCGGTATTTGCATCCTGCGGCGGAACCGTCGCCAGAGCCGGATGGGGAAGTGGATACGGTTATTGTGTCTACATCAACCATGAGGACGGCAGACAGACCAGATACGGACACTTAAGCAAGGTGCTTGTTAAGGTGGGACAGACGGTAAAACAGGGAGAACGTATTGCACTCAGCGGTAATACCGGCGTAAGTACGGGACCGCATCTTCATTTTGAGATCCTGATTAACGGCAGTCAGGTGAACCCGCTCAAGTACCTGAATTAGGGCATTGTATTTACAAATGCGCGAAAATGTGGTATAAGTGCATAAGAAGGTTTTTTCTGATCTGAGAATGACAGAGGTAAGTAACAATGGAACAATACGCAATTAAAGGCGGTAATCCATTAGTCGGAGAAGTAGAAATAGGAGGTGCCAAGAACGCGGCACTTCCTATTCTTGCTGCTTCCGTAATGACGGATGAGACTGTTTATATAGAAAATATGCCGGATGTAAGAGATACCAACGTGCTTTTGTGCGCTATGGAGAACATCGGTGTGATCGTAAAGCGCACCGACCGTCATAAGGTGACTCTCAATGCATCCAACATCAGTGAACTGGTAGTAGAAGATGAAAATATCAAGAAGATCAGAGCGTCCTATTATCTGATTGGAGCTCTGCTTGGCAAGTACAAGCATGCGGAAGTGGCACTTCCCGGTGGCTGTGACATCGGCTGTCGTGCCATTGACCAACATATCAAGGGCTTCCGTGCCCTGGGTGCGGATGTGAAGATCGAACATGGTCTGATCAAGACTCATGCGGAGCATCTTAGCGGCAGCCATATTTATATGGATGTGGTCAGCGTCGGTGCTACCATCAATATCATGATGGCAGCTGTGATGGCAGAAGGCACCACGATTATCGAGAACTCCGCCAAGGAGCCTCATGTGGTAGACCTGGCGAACTTTTTAAACAGTATGGGAGCCAATATCAAGGGCGCCGGTACGGATGTGATCCGTATTAAAGGAGTTTCCCATTTACACGGTACGGAGTATGCCGTGATTCCCGATCAGATTGAGGCGGGTACATTTATGTTCGCGGCAGCGGTGACCAAGGGCGATGTGACGGTGAAAAATGTGATTCCGAAACATTTAGAGTCCATTACAGCAAAACTGTTGGAGATCGGCTGTGAAGTAGAGGAAGCGGACGACTGTATCCGCGTGGTAGCATCCAAACCTCTGCAGCATACCCAGGTGAAGACCCTGCCGTATCCCGGCTTCCCCACCGATATGCAGCCGCAGATCACTGTAGCACTGGGACTTTCCAAGGGAACCAGCATCGTGACCGAGAGTATTTTCGAGAATCGTTTCAAATATGTGGATGAACTGACTCGTATGGGTGCCAACATCAAGGTAGAGGGCAACACCGCTATTATCGACGGCGTATCCAGATATACCGGAGCCAACATTTCCGCACCGGATCTGCGGGCGGGCGCTGCACTGGTACTGGCAGCTATGTCTGCGGAAGGATTTTCCACCGTGGATGACATCCGCTATATCGAGAGAGGTTACGAGGACTTTCACCTGAAATTACAGGGACTGGGAGCTCAGATCGAACTGGTTGAGACAGAGAGAGACCTGCAGAAGTTCAAGCTAAAGATTGGTTGATGACCGGATTTCTCAGGAACGGCAACCGAACGATAGAATATGACAATCAGGGAAAAATGTCTGTTGACAAAAACACCTGACTCATAGTATGTTAGATTGCGTAGAAAAGTTCATATAGACTTTCCCTTATTCAGAGTGGTGGAGATACATAGGATCGATGAAGCCACGGCAACCCCGCAGGATGCGGAAGGTGCCCACCTGAGCGAGCAACTGTCGAACAATAAGAGGATTTGATCAATCGTTAAATCAGTCCGCTTAGTAAAGCGGGCTTTTTTGTATCATTCAGAGCCATGAAATATTGATAGAGGCTCGCTGAATGCTTGCATTCATAAGAGACTCTGGAAATATTTCTTTGGCGAGATAGCCTCAATGAGCAAAAGGAAAGCATCGAAGATGCGATTTTGCGAATGAGGCTCTGAATGATAGGACTTTAGTAACTTATACACTAGACACTCTTCCCGCAGGGAAGCAGAATGGAGGACAAATGGAAAAACGTTTATTTACATCGGAATCCGTAACCGAAGGACATCCCGATAAAATCTGTGACGCAGTATCCGATGCGGTACTGGATGCGCTGATGGAGCAGGATCCGTTCAGCCGTGTAGCATGTGAGACCTGCACCAACACCGGTTTCGTACTGGTAATGGGTGAGATTACCACCAAGGCTAACATTGATATTCCCGCTATTGTTCGTAAGACCGTGACCGAGATCGGTTACGACTCTTCCGAGAAGGGATTCGACGGCAATACCTGTGCCGTTATGGTGTCTCTGGACAAACAGTCTACTGATATCGCTATGGGCGTAGACAAGGCACTGGAAGCAAAAGAGAGCCATATGACCGACGAACAGCTGGATGCCATCGGTGCAGGAGACCAGGGTATGATGTTCGGTTTCGCTACCGACGAAACTCCGGAATATATGCCGTATCCCATCTCTCTGGCACACAAGCTGACCAGACAGCTGACCAAAGTTCGTAAGGACGGAACATTATCCTATTTAAGACCCGATGGTAAGAGCCAGGTATCCGTAGAGTATGATGAGAATGGAAAGCCTTTCCGTCTGGAAGCTGTTGTTCTGTCTACCCAGCATGACGAGCATGTATCTCAGGAACAGATCCATGAGGATATCAAGAAGTACGTATTCGATCCCATTCTGCCCGCAGACATGATCGATGCAGATACCAAGTTCTTCATCAATCCTACCGGACGTTTCGTAATCGGCGGACCTAACGGCGACAGCGGCCTGACCGGTCGTAAGATTATCGTAGACACCTATGGCGGGTATGCACGTCACGGCGGCGGAGCTTTCTCCGGCAAGGACTGCACCAAGGTGGACAGAAGTGCCGCTTATGCCGCACGTTATGTTGCGAAGAATATCGTAGCAGCAGGTCTGGCTGAAAAGTGTGAGATCCAGCTGTCTTACGCTATCGGCGTAGCACATCCTACCTCCATCATGGTAGATACTTTCGGCACCGGCAAGCTGCACGATGACAAGCTGGTAGAGATCATCCGTGAGAATTTTGATCTGAGACCTGCAGGTATCATCAAGATGCTGGATCTCCGCAGACCTATCTACAAACAGACCTCTTCCTACGGTCACTTCGGTCGTACCGATGTGGATCTGCCCTGGGAGAAACTGGACAAGGTAGACCTGTTGAAGAAATGCCTGTAAGATTTTAATTGAAAAGTTAACATATACCGCTTGAGCCATGAAGTATAACATCGAAGCGGTATAAATGGATAAAACTTTCAGTATACCGCATAAAAATTACCGCCTGGATGTCATTTTCCGGGCGGTAATCTATTTGTCTGATATTTATTCCGGAACAAAATCCGGACTTTCTTATTTGGTTTCTTCGGTATCCTCAGCCTCATCAGTCTCTTCCTGACCATATTCACCGATGTGGAACAACTGCTGCTCGCCGGAGGTTGTGACATGCACACCTTTCTCCTCCAGTTTCAGATCTTTCACATACATGGTCCTGGTCGTCTGAGGCAAAGCTACCAGATCGATCTCAATGGGCTCCAGCAGATGTGCGGGATCTGCTTTGTAATGAATCTCAGACAGTTCTGCTTCGAAGATACCTTGTACCTTGTCTTCGTTCAGATATACAATGGGAACGGTAGCGGATACGACCTCACCGGCTACCAAAGCCTGGAAGTCCAGAGCCATATATTTTTTCGTAAGAGGATCAAAATCAATATTTTTTACCAGAACATCTACATTTTTGTCGTCCAGTTCCAGATAAGCCTGTGTACCTTCCTTCGCATTTTTAATAAATGCAGCTGCATCTTTCTCTGTGAATTTCAGAGATACATTCTCCTTCATTTCTTTTCCGTACAGTACACCGGTGATAAAACCTTCTCTTCTTAATTTCTTTGCCTTTTCGTCGGGATTTCTTTTTTCAGCTTTTAATGTCAACATAACAATTGCCTCCTCGGTATCTACGTTTTATAGCGTGTAGATAAGAGCTTGTGAGAAGTTCTTCTTGCACTGTGGTTATTATAGCACATCTATAACAAAGTAAACAGTAAAAAAGTCACAAAAATAATTGAAAAAAATAAAAAATAACAAGCAATTTTGAAATTTAAAAGGAAATTTTCGACGAAATCAGGGTACTGCATTACAAGAGTACGTTAAAACGATAAAGTCAACGGTTGCACAGAGTGATAAAATAAGTTATACTTGTCACAAATACATTTGAATTTACTGGGAGGACATGAGGATGGATATGAATATTGTATGCCTGGACCTGGAGGGAGTGCTGGTACCGGAGATCTGGATTGCGTTCGCTGAGGCCAGCGGGATCCCGGAACTGAAGAGAACCACCAGAGACGAACCGGATTATGATAAGCTGATGAAATGGAGACTGGGGATCCTGAAGGAGCACGGCCTGGGACTGAAAGAGATTCAGGATACTATCGCAAAGATCGATCCGATTCCCGGTGCGAAGGAATTCCTGGATGAATTGCGTTCCATTACACAGGTGATCATTATCAGTGATACATTTTCACAGTTTGCGGGACCTCTCATGAAGAAGCTGGGATATCCCACGATTTTCTGTAATTCTCTGGAAGTGGCCGATAACGGAGAAATCACAGGGTTCCGGATGCGTGTGGAGAATTCCAAATACACGACAGTGAAAGCTTTGCAGTCTATCGGATTCCAAACCATTGCCAGCGGCGACAGCCATAACGATCTGGGGATGATCCAGGCCAGCAAGGCGGGATTTTTGTTCAAGAGTACCGAACAGATCAAAAAGGATCATCCGGAACTGCCGGCCTATGAGACCTATGATGAGCTGATGGCAGCAATCAAAAAAGCATTATAATATAAAGAAGCATTATTAAAAATCCTTCTCCGGGACATCTCCGGAGGAGGATTTTTTTGTTATGGTGCGCCCGGCGGCGCAC
>DJEP01000025.1 GCA_002431915.1 Lachnospiraceae bacterium UBA5895
GAAGAGGAGCTAAATAAGTTGCCCTGCAAATATGTTTCATAAAGTAGAAGTTTAATTTCATTCATAATAAAATTGAGATCTGGAATGGGAACGGACAATCATCCCATCCCATAGACCTTTTCGCATAATGAAAATACAAGCCCATATACGGATAGCGGTTGTTTCTACCATCCGCATATGAGCATTGTATTGTAGATTTCTGATTGTATTCGCACCGCCGTTTTCCTTGTCATGCTTTATGCAAGGTTGTCATTTGTATTATTTGGTAAGAGGAATTCTGTGTACCACTCTGCGATAGAGCTTCCACAGGATCACGGCAGGAAAACTCACTGCCAGATATGCTGTGGACAAAAGTCCGATAGCACCGCCTACGATTGCAATAATTAAAATTCCGATATTCATGATGGATTCCTCGCTTTTTTGTCAGTCTGTAATCTGTAAAGTACTTGTAGATTTCTTTCAAAACTTTACATACTGTATTATAATAAACAAAGTCTGCCTGGTGAATAGTTTCGCCGGATCCTTAACACTATTTTGTCGGGTTATTTACAGAATCTTTGCAACCTATTTACGGAATCTTAACAAGTGGAACCGATCCCGGGAGTTTGGTTTGCAATAGTAGGGAATATCAAGTATAATAGAGAAAATTGACTGTTGCTGACAAACGACAGTTTAAGAAAAATGGGAGGTAGGAATATGAGTATGACACTGGAACAGGCTAAGGAGAAGCTTGCAAAGTATGGTCAGGAACATGTTCTGAAGTATTACGGGGAACTTACCGAAGAAGAGAAGCAGGGGATTCTGGATCAGATCGAGGCTACGGATATGAGTATCCTGGAAGCTTGTAAGCACAAGGAAGATCTGGCGAAGAAAGGAGTGATAACCCCTCTTGCAGCCATGCAGTTAGACGAGATCGAGGCGAACAGAGAGAGCTTTACGAAGACCGGTGTGGAAGCGATCCGTCAGGGCAAGGTGGCAGCGGTTCTGCTAGCGGGCGGCATGGGTACCAGACTTGGTTCTGACAACCCTAAGGGAATGTACAATGTGGGACTGACCCATGAGTTATATATTTTTGAGTGTCTGATCAACAATCTGCTGGAAGTTGTACATCAGGCAGATGTCTGGATCCATCTGTTCGTGATGACCAGTGATAAAAATAACGATGCCACCATCGCATTTCTGCAGGAACATGATTACTTCGGATACAATGGAGAATATGTGCATTTCTTCAAGCAGGAGATGGCGGCTGCCACCGATTACGATGGCAAGATCTATTTAGAGGAGAAGGGCAAACTGTCAACCTCTCCCAACGGCAACGGCGGCTGGTTCATTTCCATGAAAAATAACGGCATGCTGGATATCGTACATAACGAGGGCATTGAATGGCTGAATGTATTTGCCGTGGATAATGTACTGCAGCGCATCGCAGATCCCTGCTTTATCGGCGCTACGATTCAGAGAGGCTGTGCCGTAGGTTCCAAGGTGGTCCGCAAGAATGCACCGGACGAGAAAGTAGGAGTTATGTGTTTGGAGGACGGCAGACCTTCCATCGTGGAGTACTATGAGCTTACCGATGAACTGATGAATGCGAAGGATGAGAAGGGTGAGCCGGCATACAACTACGGCGTTATTCTGAACTATCTCTTCAAAGTACAGGATCTGGAGAAGCTCATGGAAGAGAAAATGCCCCTGCACATCGTAGAGAAGAAGATCCCGTATCTCGACGAGAACGGAGAACCTGTGAAGCCGGAGACTCCCAACGGCTACAAATTCGAGAGCCTGGTACTGGATATGATCCACCAGATGGACAGCTGTCTGCCCTTCGAGGTAGTCAGAAGAAAAGAATTCGCCCCCATCAAGAATAAGACCGGTGTGGATTCGGTGGAGAGCGCCAGAGAACTGCTCGTTGAGAATGGTGTTGTGCTGTAAACATTTCGACAGCTTTTCACAACATAAGGTTATTGAGAAATCTATAGAATTACAGTAATCTGATACTGTAAGAAACGAAGAAAAAATTTCATCCGGATCTGACAGATGAGAGATTGTACGGTCGCAACAGTGAACAAATGGTATTGTCCGGTATGCGGCGGATAGGAGAGAGCGTATGAGAATTTTGGTAACAGGTGGTGCCGGATTCATCGGCAGTCATACCGTAGTGGAATTACAGCAGGCAGGCTATGATGTAGTCGTATTGGATAATCTCTGCAATGCAAGCGAGAAAGTGATCCCCAGAGTGGAAGCCATCACCGGCAAAAAGGTTCCTTTCTATAAGGCAGACATTCTGGACAGAGAAGCTCTGGAGGAGATCTTCAGTAAGGAGCAGATCGATGCAGTCATTCATTTTGCAGGATTGAAGGCGGTCGGCGAGTCCGTACAGAAGCCCTGGGAATATTACGAGAATAACATTGCCGGTACTCTGACTCTGGTAGATGTTATGAGAAAACACGGCGTGAAGAGCATCATCTTCTCTTCCAGCGCTACCGTATACGGTAATCCCGCATTTGTTCCCATTACGGAAGAGTGCCCAAAGGGACAGTGCACCAACCCTTACGGCTGGACCAAATCCATGCTGGAGCAGATACTGACCGATATCCAGAAGGCAGATCCCGAATGGAACGTGATCCTGCTTCGTTACTTCAACCCGATCGGAGCACACAAGAGCGGAACCATCGGTGAAAACCCCAACGGTATCCCCAACAACCTGATGCCTTATATCACACAGGTGGCAGTCGGCAAGCTGAAAGAACTGGGTGTCTTCGGTGATGATTATGATACTCCCGACGGAACCGGCGTACGTGACTACATCCATGTAGTAGACCTGGCAAAGGGTCATGTGAAGGCTCTGAAGAAGATCGAGGAGAATGCGGGACTGAAGATCTATAACCTGGGAACAGGTGTAGGCTACAGCGTTCTGGACATTGTGAAGAATTTCGAAGCAGCTACCGGCGTGAAGATCCCTTATGTGATCAAACCCCGTCGTGCAGGCGATATCGCTACCTGCTATTCCGATGCTTCTCTTGCAGAGAAGGAACTTGGTTGGAAAGCTGAGAACGGAATCAGAGAAATGTGTGAAGATTCCTGGAGATGGCAGAAGAACAATCCCAACGGATACGATGACTAAAGAAACAAAAAGAGAGAAGGCCGTATGGTGAAAATCCATACGACCTTCTTTTTACG
>DJEP01000088.1:0-16934 GCA_002431915.1 Lachnospiraceae bacterium UBA5895
TTTCCTTAGGTATTATACCATATATACAGCCAAAAAACAGACATCCGGTTGTTTCTCCGAATGTCTGTCATTATTTTCCGTTAATATCCCACCGTGTATCTGCACTTATGATGTCTGGACTGTTCCACTTCATCGATCATACATACCGCAAAGTCTTCCATGGAGATGTGGCTGTTCTGCTGAAGGCTGATCTCCTTATTATCCGGATCAATCAGTACCGGATACTCCGTTCCCATACGGTATTTGCCGGTGCGCCCGCCCATATTTTCTTCCATCCACAACGGTGCGGTCTGGCAGCACCAGTCGAAATCATCCACCGTCCGCAGATATTCCAGTGCTACTTCATGGCTTCCGATGATTGCATCGTTCGCCTTGTGTGTCTGGCGATGTCCCGGCTGCTTCTGATCATCCAACAGATAGACTCCCGGACGGATCCAGGAAGATACGCCTCCGCAGATATAGATCATCCGTGGAACCCCTGCACGTTTACACGCTTCGATGGCACATTTTACTACCGTGACGATCTTGTCCACACCTTTGAGTACGGGAATGACTGCAAAAATATAGACATCACAGCCGCGGATTGCTTCCGCGATGTGTTCCACATCCTCCATGTCATATTGATAGAAAGTAATCTTATCCTGAAATTCTTCTTTATTTTTAATATCAATGCCTACAACTTCGTGCCCCCGCATCAGTGCCTCATTCACAATGCGGCTGGCTACACGCCCGCTGGATCCTAAAATCGCTATTCTCATTTCTGCTCCTCCCAATACATTTCATGCGCAATTTTCCATGCCACACAGATTCTCGTCCTTGTATATTTCTGATGTTCTGCCTCGTCCATCACGGCATAGGCAAAATCCTGTGTGGATATGTAACTGCTGTCTGCAAAGGGATAATGATCCGGATCCGGCGTTTCCAGCTTCTGCACAGCCGGGTCCAGAGTGCACAACGCATCCACCGCAATATTGTATTCGTGAAGCTCTTTGTCCGGGAGACATTTTGCCGCCGGAGCGATTTCAACCCAGTCCAATTCTTTTTCTTTCAGATATAACTCATGGGTACGCTTGTGCTCGCCGAACCAGGTCCGGTAAAAAGGTGTCAGGAATGTGGTATCCATTAACGTCTTGTCTTTGCTCACAGGGAAAACACAGGCATCGCCGATGGCGATCAGACGTCCCACCTTTTTTTCTTTGCAGCAGCGGATCACGTTCTCACACCATGCGGGGAAAGTCTCATGGGCAAACGGATCCGGGATGAGTGAATTGATCAGAATATCCGTGCCGAAAGGTACTGCCTCCACCAGTTCCTCATAGACTGCCGCATCTGCCTTAAGGGATGGCAGATCCGGTGTCAAAGTATACTTAATATCTTCCGGATGTCTTGAGAGCACAATGACTTCATGCCCGCGCTTTACTGCTTCTGCGGCAATCTCTGCTCCCAGCCAGCCGGTTCCGCCCAATATTACAATTTTCATATGCTAACCTCCAATCCATTTTCTGATTTCACTATAGCATTCCGGTACTTTTCAAAAAATGATATGGATTTTAGAATATGTACTCTTTTTTTGTACTCTCTTCTACAGCCTTACGCCCGCTTCCACACCCTGTGGTACAGCACATACGCCACCACCGCCGTCACGCCTTCCGTGCAGACAAATGCCCACCACACACCGGTGACTCCGACGAGGCGGCTCAACACAAATGCCGCCGGAATAATAACTGCCACATACCGCATCACGGAGATCACCAGGGATGCCATACCCTGTCCCAATGCTTCCAGTGCTCCGGAACTGGTGACGGAGACTGCGGACATTATGAATCCCAGGCTGATGATATGCAGTGCCGTGATACCGATGGTGACAGTCTCCGGGTTCTCGGTGAACAGTCCGATCAGTCCTCCGGGAATCAGCCAGCACAGTGCCGTACCGATTGCCATGATCCCGGCAGTCAGTTCCATGGTCAGTCGGTAGATCTGCTCCACACGCTTCCGTTCCCCGGCGCCGTAGTTATACCCAATCAGAGGGCGAATGCCCTGAATGATGCCATTGGAAGGCAGGTAAATAAAGGTCTGTAACTTATAATATACGCCCAGTACCAGCACATACCCCTGGGAATATGCTGCCAGAATACCGTTCAGCGCAGAGATCAACAGAGACGGCAACGCCATGTTGAGTGTCGCCGGGATACCGATACCATAAGTCTTGCCACAGATTTCTCCCTTCGGGCGCAGATATTTTTTGTGAAGTTTCACCGGCAGGGGATCTGCCACATAATAGATGATATATACCAGTAATGTAATCACCTGTCCGATTCCGGTCGCCAGCGCCGCTCCGGCGATCTCCATCCGGGGAAAAGGTCCGATACCGAAGATCAACAGCGGATCCAGTACAATATTCGCCACAAATCCGGCGATCATGCTGACCATAGTGGCACGCATGCGTCCTACCGCCTGGAAAATCTTCTCTAGCGTGATCCCACCGGTGACAATCGTAGAGAACAAAAATACCACATTGGAATATTCCATGCCCAGTGCCCGCACCGTATCACTCTTCGTAAACATATCCAGAAATCGGTTCATACCGCAGAGGAACAGGATCATGAGCAGCACACCGTGCAATACTCCCAGCACCATGCCCTGGGTCGCGGTCTTATCCGCTTTTTCCTGATTCTGCGCCCCCAGATAAAAGGAGATCATGGCATTGACCCCCACACCGAATCCCACAGCTACCGCCGTCAGCAGGTTCTGTGCCGGATATACCAGGGACAGCGCCGTCATGGCATCTTCGCTGAGTTTTGCCACGAAATAACTGTCCACAATATTATAGAGGGAATTGAATGCCATGGACAGCATCATGGGAAGTGCCATGGACATGACTAATGGGAATATTTTCTTTTCTTTCATGTAAGTCTGGTTCATTTTCTGCTCCTTTAACAAAATACGCCACACAACATTTCTGCTGTGTGGCGAAAATAAGATCGATATCCTGAAAAATCCACTCCCTTACGGGTTTTATGAATCTCTATTCATTTTGTTCCAGTGCGTATTATAGGGAAGAAACGCTCTTCTGTCAAGTCTGTACGCCCAGTATTTTTGCAAAAAGCTGCGTGCTTTCCTCCGCCTGGTAGATATTGATGCCATCGATATCCGTGCTGTGGTTGGCAAATGCAGGGTACAAAAATCCCATCTCCGGTTTTCCCGCCTCATAATCCCCCGTGACCGGACCGATGGTTCCAATCAGGAACTGGTAGACTTCCTCGGATTCCCACTGGTTTTCCTTATCTTTCCCCTTGGTGGGCACATCGTAGCTGCCGAAGAACAGATAGATGGCGTAAGGATAGCCCGTCTGGTATCTCTCTCCAATATATTCATAGAGGGAGTACAATAATGCATCATTTTTTAGTTCACACTGACGCAGGGCTTCCAGCAGCTGGATCACGCTGCCCGGTCTCCTGGTGCCCTGGTCCAGACGGTAATTCTTCAGATTCACGTTGGTATTGGAATAGGGCACGGTCTTGGCGATATTCAGATTTTTCTCCTTCTCACTTCCCGACAGTTTCAGGAAATGGGTGTTGAACGTGCCGTCAATAAATCCCTCTTCATCCATGTACGCTCCGGCGATCCGTGAAAAGCAGCTGCGGGAAACGGTCATTCTTCTGGTCAGTTCCAGCATATCTTCTCTGTCTATATGCATCTTTTTCCCTCCCTGGTTCCTACAACAGTTTGCTCTTTGTGTTGGCACTTTGGCTGTCCATATATTCCAGCATGGCAAGTTGCCCATCCTTGCATTCCAGAATCGCAGTGGCGCAGTTGCCCATATGCATCCGCCAGAAGTCATCCACGGGAATATTCAGAACCGGATTCAGAATACTGCGGTTCACTCCTCCGTGAGCCACCACCAGCACGGTCTCGTATGTACCTTCTAATGGCAGCAATACCTGATTTACGAATTCACCGCTCCTTTTATACAACTGTGCAAAACTCTCCGCTCCCTCGGGCGGGATGTAGCTGCCCGGGTTGGTAAAAGGCTGGCTGGTGGCATCCTTGATCGTCCGGATGTCCACACCTTCCCAGGGTCCAAAATTCAGCTCTCTGAGTCTTTCGTCTGTGGTAAGCGTAATATTACGGTCGCCTATGATGATCTCTGCCGTGCGCCTTGCCCGGATTAACGGCGAGCAGAATGCGATTTCAAACGGGACTTCTCTTAACCGCTCCGCCGCATCATGTGCCTGTTCCAATCCCTGTGCGTTAAGTGCAATATCCGTCTGCCCCTGCAGCAATCCCGCCTGATTCCAGTCCGTCTCCCCGTGTCTTACCAAGTAGATCTTCATATATTCCTATCTCCGTATCCTGATAATTTCTGACAGTATTTTCTGTTCCAAAATACTACGGATCTCCCTGTTTTGTCAACTGGGGGCTGCGTTTGGGCACAGCAAGACTTTTGCGTATCCCCCGTGCCCATGATTCTGAGGCGAAAGGGCACACAAACACTTGCGCCAGTCCGCTGTGCCCTCGATAGCTGGGAAAATGGGCATGACAGACCTATATATAGTTTGCTGTGCCCTCGTTTCAAAAATAAATGGGCATAGAACGACTTGTCTAAAGCGTCTATGCCCATTTTTTCAAAATTAGTGGGTACAGTTATACTGAAACAAATTAACCGTACCCATATCTTGATTCCAAGCGCCAATATTTACTTCTCTACTTCTCAAACTTCTGATGAAGGTACTCCGAGAGCTTGGTGTTCTCGCTGTAATCCACAGGGCAGTCGATGATGCAGGGGACTTTCTGCTGAAATGCGTCTTCCAGGATTGGCAGGAGATCCTCCGCCTTCTCCACGCGGTAGCCTTTGGCATGCATGCTTTCGGCATACTTCACGAAATCAGGATTCTGGAAATCCACAAAGCAGTTATGCCCGAAATGATCCATCTGTTTCCATTTAATCAGACCATAGCTGGCATCGGAGAAAATCAGGGTCACGATGGGCGTTCCCTCTCTCAGTGCAGTCTCATACTCCTGGCTGTTCATCATGAACCCTCCATCCCCGGAGATTGCCAGCACTTTTTTCTCCGGATAGATCAGCTTGGCCGCAACGGCTCCCGGAACAGCAATTCCCATGGTAGCAAATCCATTGGAAATGATACAGGTATTTGGTTCGTAGCAGTTGTACTCTCTGGCGATCCACATTTTATGAGCACCCACATCCGAGATTACAATATCATCCGCACCCATGAATTTCCGCACATCATGCAGTATTTTCTGGGGCTTCATGGGAAAAGAAGTATCCTCCGCATAGCTTTCATACTCCGCCACCATTTCGGCCCGCAGCTTTAAAAGTTCTTCCGGTTCTTCCTTCGCATCGCTACGATACTGAATCTGTTGTAATGAATAGGAAATATCTCCAATGACCTCAACCTCCGGCTGATACAACATGTTGATGTGTGCAGGTCTCTGATCGATATGAAGAATCTTGTGTTTTCCGCCTTCATTCCATTTTCCGGGAGCGAACTCCACAATATCATATCCCACGGCGATTACCAGATCTGCCATATCCAGCACTTTATTCTGATAGTCCTTCTGAGGAATTCCGATCGTCCACATGGAATATTTGTTGTTAAAAGGAATGATTCCCTTTGCCATCATGGTATTGACCACCGGTATCTTCAATGCATCCGCAAAGCTGGTCAGCGCTTCACCCGCATGATTTCTCACCGCACTGTGCCCCACAAGGATCACCGGATGCTCTGCTTTGAAGATCATTGCTGCCGCCTGATCAATACTGGAAAAGGAAGCATATTCTTTATCTCTTTCCGGTTTTTTCAGCGGTTGTGCGGCAATACCGGTGCTGACCGGCAGTTTCGCCACGTTTGTGGGCAGATCCACATGACAGGCTCCGGGCTTTTCGCTTTCCGCATATTTAAAAGCAATTCTTACGATCTCATTCACGGAATTGGGATTGACGATCTGTTTGCTTCTCTTGGTAATCGGCGCAAAAAGTTCCACCAAATCCAAATACTGATGAGAGGTCAGATGCATCCGCTCCGTTCCTACCTGTCCGGTAATGGCAATCAGAGGCGCTCCGTCGGAATTTGCATCCGCGGTACCGGTGATCAAGTTCGTTGCTCCGGGTCCAAGAGTCGAAAAGCATACTCCTGCTTTTCCCGTCAGTCTTCCGTACATGTCCGCCATAAATGCAGCACCCTGTTCATGTCTTACCACAACGACTCGGATATCCGACTTCTCCAGTGCATTCATCATATCCAGATTTTCCTCACCCGGGATACCGAAGACATATTTTACACCTTCGTTTTCCAAACATTTCACTAACACCTCTGCGACGATATTATCTTTCTTTTCCTGCTTACTCATAGGTTTCACCTCTTTATTTTCATACCCTATTCCTAATAAAAGAAAAGAGACAACGCCTTCCGCTTCTACGGACTTCGTTGTCTCTTTATCTGCTCATGTTAGCACAAAACCCGCAGAACGTCAATCACGTTCTCCCCAGCCTTGCCTTAAAATTTTCATACCCAAAATACACGAGTTCTTCGCAGGTTCCATCTTCCCGGTACACCCAGATCGCCGGGAGGGGCATTCCGTTAAAGGTATTGTTTTTACAAGTGGTGTAGATTGCCATATCTCCTAACAGCAGTCTCTCTCCCGGAGTGATCTCTTCGGGAAAACAGTAATCTCCAATCACATCTCCGGCAAGGCAGGTCGGTCCTGCCAGCCGCCATGTCCTGCTGTCCGCACAGTCAGCAGCTTCTGCTCCGAGAACGGGCGGCAGATAGGGCATTTCAATGACATCCGGCATGTGGCAGGCAGCGCTGGCATCCAGAATGGCGATCTGTGTATCTTTATTTTTCACAGTATCCAGTACCGTTGTCAGTAGATAACCGGCATTCAGGGCACATGCCTCTCCCGGCTCCAGATATACCATGACACCCCATTTTTCCCGGGCATGCCGGATCACTTTTTTCAGGCGCTCCAGATCATATCCGGGGCGAGTGATATGATGTCCTCCTCCCATATTCAGCCACTTCATCCTGGGAAGAAGATCCCCGAACTTTTCTTCCACAGCCTCCAGCGTTTCTTCCAGAGCATCGGAATCCTGCTCACATAAAGTATGGAAATGCAGTCCATCCAGAAGCTCTGCAAGTGCCGGATTCTTTTCCAATGCCAGATCCCACTGTTCTCTGGTGGTTCCCATGCGGCTTCCCGGAGCGCAGGGATCATAGATTGCATGTCCCTCCTGTGTGGAATGCTCCGGGTTGATCCGCAGTCCCACACTTTTTCCCGCAGCTTTTGTCATAGGACCAAAAGCTGCAAGCTGCGACGGAGAATTAAATACGATATGATCTGCATATTTCAACAGCTCCTCCATGTCCTCTGCCCGGTAAGCTGCGCAAAACACATGGACTTCCTGTCCGGGCATCTCTTCCGCACCGAGCCTTGCTTCATATAAGCCGCTGGCTTCCGTCCCCACCAGGTACGGCTGTAACACCGGATACAGGTCATAATTGCTGAAAGCCTTCTGTGCCAGCAGGATGCGACAGCCGGTCTCCTGTGCCAGTTTTCCTAATATTTCTCCATTCCTGCGCAGTGCTCCTTCGTCCAGTATATAACACGGAGTTGGGAGATCCTTAAAAGCTGCCGGAATTCTCCCTCCGATTCCGCCAAAAGCAGCCCTGTCGTCCCTGCATGCTGCCCCTGCCATCAGTCTACCAGCTCCGGGCTGCGGTTTTCTCTGCGGGGCAGACCGTATTTGTCCAGTGCCTCCAGATAAGGATCTGGATCAAATTCTTCCACAGTGTAGACTCCGGGCTTATTCCATTTTCCGGTGAGAAGCATCAGTGCTCCGCACATGGCGGGGACACCGGTGGTGTAGCTGATCGCCTGGCTCTCCACTTCTCTGTAACATTCCTGATGGTCACAGACATTGTAAATATAATAGGTCTTCGGCTTGCCATCCTTCGTTCCCGTGAAAATGCATCCGATGTTGGTCTTGCCTTTGGTGCGGGAGCCGAGGCTTGCGGGATCCGGAAGCAGTGCCTTCAAAAACTGAATCGGAACGATCTCCTGCCCCTGAAAAGCGATGGGTGTTGTAGACAGCATTCCCACATCTTCCAGACATCTCATATGATCCAGATAGCTCTGTCCGAATGTCATGAAGAAACGGATTCTTTTCACCCCCGGGATGTTCTTCGCCAGAGACTCTATTTCTTCATGATGCAGCAGATACATATCCTTCTGTCCCACCTGGTCAAAATCATACTCTCTCTTAATGCTCATAGCAGGGATCTCCACCCAGTGGCCGTTCTCCCAGTAGCTGCCCGGTGCGGATACCTCCCGCAGATTGATCTCCGGGTTAAAATTAGTGGCAAACGCATATCCATGATCACCGCCATTGCAGTCCAGAATATCGATCGTATCAATGGTATCAAATTCATGTTTTGCGGCATACGCACAGTAAGCCTGGGTCACACCGGGGTCGAAACCGCTGCCTAAAAGCGCCGTAAGTCCCGCCTCCTCAAATTTCTTTTTATAAGCCCACTGCCAGGAGTAGTCAAAATAGGCGGAAAATCCTTCTTCCTTACAGCGTTTTTCATAGATGGCGCGCCACGTGGGATCCTCTGTATCTTCCGGCTCATAGTTGGCAGTATCCATATAATTGACACCACAGGCAAGGCAGGCATCCATAATGGTAAGGTCCTGATAGGGAAGTGCAATGTTCATTACCAGCTCCGGCTGATATTCTCTGATCAGTGCGATCACCTGATCCACATCGTCTGCATCTACCTGTGCCGTAGTGACGACAGTCTGTGTCTTTCCTGCCAGCTTCTGTGCCAGTGCATCACACTTTTCCTTCGTCCGGCTGGCAATACACAATTCCGTGAATACCTCACTTACCTGACAACATTTCTGAATCGCTACGCCGGCTACACCGCCGCAGCCAATCACCAATACTCTGCTCATCTTCTTTCCTCCGTTTTTCATTTCAATTTTTCAAGTCATCTGTTCGCCGCGAGGGCAAGCAGCAGTTCCCGCAGTACCTTACATGCCATAGCGGTAGAAGCTCCGCTCTGGTCCAGCATCGGTGCCAGTTCATTCACATCCGCGCCAATGATATTCAGTTTCGCTGTTTTACCAATGGCATCTGTCAGTTGGACAAAGCTTACTCCCCCGGCCTCCGGTGTTCCTGTCCCCGGAAAACAGGACGGATCCAGACAGTCCAGATCAATCGTCAGATATACCGGTGTATGGTTCCTCTCCAATTCCTCTGCAAGTTCATCCAGCCCCGTAAAATCAAACTTCTGCATCTGCGTGTGCTCTGCCGCAAAACGGAATTCCTCTCTGTCCCCACTGCGAATACAGAACTGATGGATTCTTCCATCTCCCAGAATATCGTAACATCTGCGGATCACACAGGCATGGCTGAGTGTCGCTCCCAAATAATCCTGTCTGAGATCCGCATGGGCATCAAAATGAATGATATGCATGCCGGGATATTTTTTTGCTGCCGCTCTGACTGCCCCAAGCGTTACCAGATGTTCACCGCCCAGTAAAACCGGCAGTTTGCCATCCTGCAGAATCTCCGCTGCTCTTGCTTCAATGTCTGCCAGCGCCGCCTCACTGCTTCCAAAACACAATTCCAGATCTCCACTGTCAAATATTGCATAGTCCGTCAGATCCTGATCCTGGTAAGGACTGTATGTCTCCAGCCCGAAGCTTTCATGCCGCATGGCGGAAGGTCCGAATCTTGCTCCCGGTCGAAAGCTTGTGGTAGAATCATACGGTGCCCCGTACAGGACAATATCCGCGGAGGTGTAATCACTGTCACAGCCGATAAAATTTTCTATATTTCTCTCTAACATTACGATCATTCCGCCTTTCTGTCTGTTTTATAGGATTCTTACTCTACTTCCCTGAGCATCTCTTCCAGAAATGCCGGCAGGTAAAATGCACCCTTATGAAGTCTCGTCGTGTAATAGCGTGTTCTCATATTCAGGGCATTCCATGCCGCAGGATCAAGATCGTCCACCGGATGATATTTTTTGCTGGCAAATCCAAACAGCCAGTATCCTGCCGCAAAAGTAGGAATATGCGCCTGATAGACACGGCTGATAGGAAATGTGCTGGCGATCTTTTTATGACTGCGCTGCATGGCTCCGGCATCCTCTGCATAGAAAGGGCTTCCCTGCTGATTGACCATGATCCCGTCCGCCTTCAGGGCATTATAACAATTCCCGTAAAATTCCCTGGTGAACAGTCCTTCCGAAGGGCCAAACGGATCGGAAGAATCCACAATGATCAGATCGTATTTTGCCTCGCAGCGTCTGATAAATTTCAGTGCGTTTTCAAAATGAATCTGTACTCTGCGGTCATCCATCCGGCAGGCATTGCCCGGCAGATACGCGCGGCACGCTTCCACTACCATCGGATCCATCTCTACAAGATCGATTCTTTCCACACGGTCATAGCGGGTCAGTTCCCGCACTACGCCACCGTCTCCGGCACCGATCACCAGAATATCTTTCGCGTCTTTATGGACTGCCATGGGCACATGGGTAATCATTTCGTCATAGATAAATTCATCCCGTTCCGTCAGCATGACGTTGCCATCCAGCGTAAGAACCCTTCCGAATTCCGGAGTCTCAAAAATGTCGATCCTCTGATAATCACTTTGTTTGGAATACAGATGTTTCTCCACACGAAGACTGTGTTTTACATTGGGAGTGTGAAACTCCGAAAACCACATTTCCATTTTTCGCCCTCCTTTTTACTCTGCCAGCACATTCAGGTGCAGGATCTCAGGATCTTCCGGTCCGGTCATGCTGCATCCCTTGGCTTTCGCGTATTCGATATAATCAAGAATTTCTCCCGTGATCCTCTCCCCGGGTGCCAGAATGGGGATTCCCGGAGGATAGCACATCACGAACTCACAGCATACTTTTCCCTTTGTTTCCCGTAACGGCAGACTGCATTTATTCGCATAAAATGCATCCTGCGGACTGGCAACCACCTCCGGATCAATATATTCCTGGTTCAGCAATCCGCTTCCGTCCGTCTGATAGCGGCGTTTGATCTCCGCAAGTGCACTCACCAGGCGCTCCACTTCCTGAGAGCGGTCACCGATGGACAGATATGCCAGAATATTTCCGATATCACCGAACTCGATCTGAATATCATACTCATCTCTGAGAATGTCATATACTTCAATTCCCGCCAGTCCGATATCCCGTGTATGCACACTCAGCTTGGTGATATCGAAATCAAAAACGGAGTCTCCGTTGACCAGTTCTTTTCCAAAGGCGTAATATCCGCCGATCTCATTGATCTCTTCTCTGGCATATTCCGCCATATCCGCCACCTGATGAAAGATCTGTCTGCCCCGCAGTGCCAGATTCCTTCTGGAGATATCCAGGCTGGACATCAGCAGGTAGCTTCCCGACGTTGTCTGTGTCAGATTAATGATCTGGCGTACATAACCCGCATGAACATTTGGTCCGGTCAGAAGAAGGCTGGACTGTGTCAGGCTTCCTCCGCTCTTGTGCATGGATACCGATGCCATATCCGCCCCCGCCGCCATGGCAGATACCGGCAGTCCTCCGCCGAAATAGAAATGCGTTCCGTGCGCTTCGTCTGCCAGACAGAGCATGCCGGCATCATGCGCCATTTTTACGATGGCTCGCAGATCGCTGCAGATTCCGTAATAGGTCGGATTGTTGACC
Organism: Lachnospiraceae bacterium UBA5895; assembly: GCA_002431915.1. Classification (GTDB taxonomy): domain Bacteria; phylum Bacillota; class Clostridia; order Lachnospirales; family Lachnospiraceae; genus Acetatifactor. The sequence goes on from DJEP01000088.1 coordinate 11,736, forward strand.
AGTACCGCTACCGCTTTCGGATGCTCCGCGATTGCCTTTGCCACCTGCTCTCTCTTCATTCCCAGCGAAATTCCCAGCCGCTGGTCCACTTCAGGATTTACATAGACCGGAATCGCTCCGCACAATACCAGTGCATTCAGCACACTGCGGTGGACATTACGTGGCAGGATGATCTCATCCCCCCGTTTGCAGGCAGTCAGCACCATACTCTGTACCGAGCTGGTAGTGCCTCCCACCATAAGAAAAGCATGTGCCGCTCCAAATGCATCTGCTGCCAGTTCTTCCGCTTCCCGGATGACGGATACCGGGTGGCACAGATTGTCTAGCGGCTTCATGCTGTTGACATCCACACCCACACATTGCTCCCCCAGGAATTTTGTCAGTTCAGGATTGCCCCGGCCTCTCTTGTGTCCCGGCACATCAAAAGGTACGACTCTCATGCGCCGAAAGTTTTCCAGTGCTTCATGGATCGGAGCCCTGCGCTGATCCATATGGGTATGCTTCTCGCTCATATCCCATTCCTCCCTTTGTTATCAAAAAGTATCGCAGTCTGTTCTGTCACCGGGTGAATTTTCTCGTATACACAAAAAACAGGCTGCGCATTTGCACAACCTGTTTATCTTCTCAGTCGATTTTCTGTCATTGCAGAAGCACCGTTTTATCCGGAAATACCACCTGCTACAAAATTCTGCAACATATCCTGCCGGATGCATTCAACATCTCTGTCTTTATTACATGGATTTCCATTTGCTTCTTTGCATTTATTTTGAAAAGATATTCGTGTCAGAGTCTATTTAGCAATTATACTTTTACTACTCTTATTGACCGTTTCACAAGTTTGCGCATAACGCATTGCGGTTATAAAGGAACCAACTTATAAAATTTGAGCTTCTAACTCAATCAATAAGGCAACCCGTGGCTGCCAATTAATAAAACAATTGCTTTGAAAAGACTTTCACACATCCTGTCTCTCAAAATCGATTTATTTTAACATTACTATAATTATTTTGTCAATTACTTTTGATCTGTTTCTCATTTTTCTTGTTTTTTTGCCATTTTCCCAACAACAAAACCAAACGCATTCCGCACGCCGGGACCTGCGAAAAAGATCTGCCAGCACAGCGCCATGGGGAAGTTCTTGACGGTCTTCTGCAGCCACTGGGCGATGATCTGGCTGCCGGGATGCATGAAGAGACAGGTGGCGATAAAGCTCATCACCGGGCACATCAGACATACGATCATGGATGAGATCACCAGGGTGATAAAAATAGGCTTATCCCCCGGGGATATCATGCGAAATGCCAGCTTCTGAGACAGCTTTTCTACGACAAAGTACTCCAGAATGCAGGCGATGGGCCACATGATGGGAATCTCGTGGAACGCTAACAGGAAGATCTCGTTGGTCATTCCTCCCTTGTCCAGTGCGATGTTGTAGCAGACCATGGCGTAGACCATAACGAACGCCATAATAATAGTGAAAATAATGTTTTGTAATTTTGTTTTCGGCATAATTGGATGCCCTCCTTTTCTAAAAATGGGCGCAAAAAGACACATGTGTGTTGTTCGTTAATCAGTGAGCTGTGCGCACATGTGTCGTTTCCAATTTATACCTAATGTCTTTATGCTATTTTTCTGTTTTCGCAACGTTGAGATTCTATCATAGAGTTCCGGTCAAAGTCAATACAGTATTTTCCAAATTTCTCTACTGGATCCAGCCATTCAGCCAATCCAGTGCATCCTCTGCCGAAATTCCCTCTTCGTCATAAATGGAATAGGAGAAGCCATCCTTCTGCCACAGGATCAGGTATACCCGGTCCGCATTCCCTTTCAGGGTCACTTGAATGCCGTTTACTTCCTCTTCCTGCACCCGGTCGAACTCCAGGTAAACGCCGGAGTTGTCTTCCTCTCCGACAGACTTACGGTAGTCCATTCTCTCCTCCGCCGCTCCATAGTACCGGATCTCTGCCAGTCCGTCTCCAAGATAAATATAGTTCGTCTCCTGTGCTGTAAAGGGAATCTTCTCCAGATCCTCTACCGGGAATCCCGCTGCCTTGGAAAGCGCCTCTGCGGAGGAACACTCCTGCAGTCCCCACTGGGACCCGCTTACCAGTTCCTCGGTATTCATTTCATTCCCCGGTCCCGCGGATTCCTGTCCGTTGCCGCTCCATACCCTGGGCAGTGTTGCCGCGCCCACCAGTAAAAGTGCCAGGCAGGCTGCGGTGAGGCTGTATTTCTGCCAGCGGTAGAAACGGGCAGCCTTTTTAACAGAGGATTTCTTCTGTATTTCAGTGTTTGCAATATTTTGCAGGATACGATCACGCATTTCGTCGGTTACCTGAATCTCTTCCATGATCTCATCATAAGATTTACTCAAAATCGTATGCCTCCTTCAAAATATGTTTCAACTGTTCCCGTCCGCGCCGCAGATCCGAGCGGACACTGCTCTCTTTTCGATCCAGGATCCGGGCAATCTCCGCGGTGGAGCAGCCCTCGTAGTAAAACAGATGGATGGCTGCCCGGTAATTCGCAGGAAGCTGCTTCACTGCCTCCCAGACGAAGGACAGATCCTGTCTCTCCTTCGCCACCAGTGTCTCTTCCAGTTCATCGGTTTGTCTGATACGGTTGTAATCGATCCGGTTCTTGCTTAAATTTGCCGCCACCTTTAACAGCCATGCCTTTTCGTGGACCGGTCCTGCAAACGTCGGAGCAGTTTGCAGATATTTAATCAGTGTCTCCTGCAAAATATCTTCCGCATCACTCTGGTTATGCAGATAGGAGTATGCCAGCCGCAAGATCATGTTCCCGTACTGATCCAGCAGCCTTGAGGCAATTTCGTTCGTATCCTCTTTTGTCCCCGGAAAATCGATCACCTCTGCCTCATAGTTTTGTTTTTCGGCTGCCTGTTCCTTCACATATTGCAAAGCATTCTGAAAGAACTGTATTCCCGCGGAAACCGCTGCCCGAAATCTATCATACAGCAAACGGCTGAAACCATTTATTCTATAACATTCTTCGGTGGGGAAAAAATATTCCCCTGCCGTCAGACGTAAGGCTACCATGTCCATCCTCCTGAAATATTGTTCCTCTTACTGCACCTGTGCAATCAATGCAGTAATCATATCTTCTGCCATGCCGGTATTACTCTCCGGATCGGCAACACCATCGTTGTGCTGTGCATAGGCATAGACACCGATAGAATAACTATAGCCGCCTTCGGTCCATACTGCAACCATTACTTTACCGTTGTTGCCGCGTAAAGTGACTTCTCTGTCTCCGACGGTCACGGTCTTTTCCTCGGAATATGCATTGTAGTCACCGCTGCACTCCTCTTCTCCCGGTGCTTTGCGGATGCAGACCTGGTCATCTCCGTGAATATACAATACCTGGATCATCTCATTCTCTATTGCTGTGATAGCTCTCTCTTCATAACCGTCCACAGTGTCGGGAACGATGATATCGAAGCCTGCCAGTGCTGCCGCATCCGCCAGTGTATCACAATCTGTAAAGGGATTGGGGATCTGGGTATTATCACCGATCACGATATCTTCTGTAGTTGTCGCAGCCGCACCGTCCGTAGGAATCTTATCATCGTTTTCGACTACGGTCTGTCCGGCAGTATCCACTCCGATGGTCTGATCCTGCTTCTCTCCGCAAGCTGCCATGCTGAGCATCGTTGCTGCACACAGGATCATCAGGGTTACTTTCTTGGTTACATTAATTACATTAGTTACATTATTCTTTCTCATTTTGTTTTCCTCTCTTCTTTTGATATTTCCATATATTTTCTTCCGCGGCTTCCTTCGGCGGTTCCCGGGATCTTACGCCGTTTTCTTTGCCGTTCTACATTAGATACAGATGTGAGGAACAAAATGTTGCAGGGTTTTAAAAAAATTTTTATGAACTATTCTGAATAGTCGCAAACGGGACTGTCCTTGCGAACAGTCCCTGAAGAGAAAAAGAGAAACCAAAATAGTTTTGGATAAAAGCAAATTAATTCTGAACGTTGAATGCACCCATGCCGGGATATACGGCTGCAGCACCCAGTTCTTCCTCGATACGGAGCAGCTGGTTGTATTTCGCCACACGTTCGGTTCTGCTGGGAGCACCTGTCTTGATCTGACAGGTGTTCAGTGCTACTGCCAGGTCTGCAATGGTGGTATCCTCGGTCTCACCGGAACGATGAGAGGAGATTGCGGTGTAACCAGCCTTGTGTGCCATCTTAATGGCTTCCAGCGTCTCGGATACGGATCCGATCTGGTTCAGTTTGATGAGGATAGAGTTACCACAGCCCAGGGAGATTCCCTTTGCCAGTCTCTCGGTGTTGGTTACGAAGAGGTCATCGCCGACCAGCTGTACCTTATCACCCAGTTCTGCGGTCAGCTTCTTCCAGCCTTCCCAGTCTTCTTCATCCAGTGCATCTTCTATAGAAATGATGGGGTATTTCTCCACCAGTTTCTTCCAGTGTGCAATCAGTTCTTCGGATGTAAATACAGTGCCTGCCTTGGGCAGCTTGTATTCGCCCACCTTGCCGGTCTTCCATTCGCTGGAAGCGGCATCCATAGCGATCTTGAAGTCCTTGCCGGGCTCGTAGCCTGCTTTCTTCACAGCCTCTAAGATCGTCTCAATAGCTTCTTCGTCAGATTTTAATGCCGGTGCGAAGCCACCCTCGTCACCTACGGAAGTAGCCAGTCCTCTGTCCTTTAAGATAGAAGCCAGTGCGTGGAATACTTCGGAGCACCATCTTAAGCATTCCTTGAAGGAAGGAGCGCCTACGGGCATGATCATGAACTCCTGTACATCCAGTCCGGAGGACAGTGCATGACATCCACCGTTGATAATGTTCATCATAGGAACCGGAAGTCTGTTACCGGAGATGCCACCCAGGAAACGATACAGAGGAATATCCAGGGAAATTGCTGCTGCTCTCGCGCTGGCAATGGACACTGCCAGGATCGCATTGGCACCCAGCTTGGACTTATCCTTGGTTCCGTCTGCGTCGATCATTGCCTTATCAATCGCATAAATATCGGAAGCATCCATTCCCTGCAGAGTCTCATTGATCACAGTGTTGATATTTTCTACAGCCTTCTGTACACCCTTGCCCAGATATCTGCTCTTGTCTCCGTCTCTCAGTTCCAGTGCTTCGAACTCACCGGTGGATGCTCCGCTGGGAGCCATGCCGCGTCCGATGGTACCATC
>DJEP01000088.1:17039-20690 GCA_002431915.1 Lachnospiraceae bacterium UBA5895
TCTCTTCCGATTACTTTTTCAATCTCTAAATAGTTCATTCTGTTTTTCTCCTTTATCCTCTATTCTAAACTTTTTATTCCCAAACCTTCTCTTTCGTGAATTCCGCATAAGGGCTGAAAAACTCCTCCCGGAAGATACCCTCCCGGCAGTCCGCGGATTCAGCAGCTCCGTTTCCTCTGAGGAGTTTCACATGATTCACTCATCAGTTAGTTGCACCTAACTCTTAACTTATTATATCGGGTATCCTGCAAAATAGCAATAGCTGTAAATGAGAGGATTTCTCAAAGAGTCAGCAAAGGAATTTCCATGTATATCCCTCTGTTTTTAGGTAAGATTAATTTTAGACTTTCATTTTTGCATTTTTCATCTATTTCTAAAATGCCATTCCTTTAAAACTAAAATATAGTAAAATAGACTTCATCAAATCTTAAAAGAAAACATTTAAATAGTGCTGCATCTGCGGCAGAATGAGAGGCAATATGAGGAGTTTCGGTGAGATCCTTACATCCCTGCGGGAAGAACGGGGCATCTATCAGAAGGAACTGGCTGCCATATTAAAAGTATCCGTTGGCACCGTCTCTAATTATGAGAACAATATTCACTTCCCGGATCAGGAAGCATTACTGCAACTGGCTGATTATTTCGGAGTGACCGTCGATTATCTGTTGGGTCGTACTTCCTATCGTTATAGTCTGGATACCCTGAAAGAAGAGTATGCTCCCGGCATGACCGTAGCCGAGCTTGTGGACATCATACAGCATTTCAGTTTCCAGAACACGGCATCCTTTTTGGATTATATCGAACTTCTGCAATTACGACAAAAGGCAGAGGATTGCTCCTCTACCTCGTAGATAAAAACTGCTGTTCCCGGATGGCCGCCTGGTCGTCCGGGTAATTTTGTAAGTAGGCTTTTAACAGCACTGTCGCTTTCTGGTAATCCTGCAGATATTCGTATGCTACGATCTCATTGAAGGACAAAGTCTGCATCAGGCTGTTCCCTTCGATCTGTTTTCCTGCCTGAAATGCTTCCAGTGCCTTCTGGTAATCCTTTTTCGCCATCTCGCATAAGCCCAGCTGATTATAGATTTCCGCATCCGGTCCCTGCTTGGACAGGTAATTGCTGTACACACTGGAGGCATAATTATAATCTCCGGTGGCAGCATATGCTTTCCCCAGGTACAGATAGCTGTCCACTCCGCCTTTTCCTTTCGCCTCTTCCAGCGCAAGGTAGGCTTTCTGATAATCTCCCAAATAGTAATAGATGCGTCCGCTGTCATAAGCATCCAGCTGCTTTACCGTATCCAATACATTTTGCAGATACTCCTGTCCGGCTTCCCGGTATCCGTAGTCTGCCAACGCCTCATAGATCTCAATCAGCCGGTCATAATTTTTCGGATCCATAGAGATTGCCTTGTCGAAATCCGTCTTGGCACTCTCGTAATCTCCCAGTTCCAGTTCCGCCGATCCCCGCAGGAAGTACGCATCCTTCTCCTCCGGCTTCAGTCCCAGAATGGCATCGTATACCTTTTTCGCCTCCGCAGGCTGTCCGTTCTTCCGGTAGGCGGCTGCGAGATAATAATTCATATCGTAGTCTACGTTCTGCACCCAGCCGTCGCTAAGTTCCAACGCCTCTGTAAAATACTGCACCGCCTGTTCATAATCCGTCAGTCCCATGCAGGCGATTCCTCTGCCTCTCGCGATCAGCCGGCTGTCTTCCTTCTGACTTTCCGCTTCTTCAAAAGCTGTCAGCGCCCCCTGGTAGTCCAAAGCTTCCACCAGCTGCATTCCCTCTGCTATTTTGGTCGTATCATTTCCGCAGCCTGTCAGCATGCTTATCATCAGACAGCAGACTCCTGCCATCGCTATTTTCTTATGTGTTTTACCCATGCTTTCCTCCACGGTCTGTTTCGTTCCTTACTGCTCTACTACTTTACTGCTCGTCCAGTTTAGATGTGCAATGAGGGCATCTCGTTGCATCAATGGCGATCTCACTCTTACAGAACGGGCATTTCTTCGTCGTAGGTGCCGCAGGTGTCTCCTCTTTGTGGTGCAGGGTATCTCCCAGCTTATTGATGAATTTTACCAGGCAGAAGATCACAAATGCTGTGATCAGGAAATTGATGACCGCTGTGATAAAATTGCCGTACATCAGTACCGGTGCAGTGTCACTGCTTCCCAGTTTTACATATAAATTAGAGAAATCCGTGCCTCCGAAGATTGCCAGAATCGGTGTCAGAATATCCTGATTCAGGGAAGTAACGATTGCGGTGAATGCGCCGCCGACGATCACGCCGACTGCCATATCCATTACATTTCCCCTCAAAATAAACTTTTTAAATTCCTGAATGAATCCGCTTTTCTTGCTCATTTCTCTCTTCCTTCCTCTTATGGTTTTGTAATTCGGTCCGCGCCATTTAACGTTCGGTCCGCGCCATTTAACGTTCGCCCCGCGCCATTCGCAAAGTCGTGCTACTGCACTTTCCGTCACTTCGTTACTACCTTTGTCCATGGTCGAACTGTTTTGTTTCATTATATCATCCACCCCTTGAAACCTCAATAGGAAATGGAGTATACTCTTTTCAGAAAATACAGTAAGGAATAGAAGGAACACCAGTTATGCAGCGGATCAACGAGGATATCAAAACCGGCAATTTCAAACAGATGTACCTGCTCTACGGAGAGGAACGTTATCTGAAGAACCAGTACACGACCCGTCTGCGTAAGGCACTGTGCCAGGACGGTGACGAGATGAATACCCATTTCTACCAAGGAAAGGAATTCTCCTTAGGACAGGTCATCGATCTGGCGGAAACACTGCCTTTCCTGGCGGAGCGCCGCGTCATGTTTTTCAAGGACACCGGGCTCTTCAAATCCGGTGGGGAAAAACTGGCGGAATACCTGGCAAATCCCAACGATACCACCTTTTTCGTGTTTACGGAAAGTGAAGTGGATAAACGCAGCAAGCTCTACAAAGCCGTACAGTCTAAGGGGTACGTGGCGGAATTCAATGTGCAGGACGAGAATTCTCTCAAACGCTGGATCGCCGGTATCCTGGGCAGGGAAGGGAAAAAAATCTCCGAGAATACCGCACAGCTGCTGCTAACGAAAACCGGCACGGACATGGAAAATATCCAGATGGAACTGGAGAAGCTGATCTGCTACTGTCTCGACCGTGACGTAGTCACTGCAGAGGATGTGGAGGCTGTCTGCACCACCCGTATCACCAACCACATTTTTGATATGGTGAATGCCATCGCGGAAAAACAGCCGCAGAAAGCGCTGCAGCTTTACTATGATCTGCTGGCATTAAAGGAGCCCCCCATGCGGGTACTGTTCCTGATTGCCAGACAGTGTAATCTTCTGCTCCAGACCAAGGAGTTAAAAAACAGAGGTCACGACAACAAGACCATTGCCTCCAAGATCGGTGTGCCTCCTTTTGCTGCCGGAAAATATGTGGCACAAGCGTCCCATTTCAAGACTTCCGTGCTGAAAAATGCAGTAAAACAGTGCGTGGAGACCGAGGAAGCCGTGAAATCCGGACGCATGAACGATATGATGAGCGTGGAAATACTGATTTTATCGGTATTGCCCTCGTGAGTTTACGAAATACATTGAGTGAGTTCTGCTCAATCGAGTAGGAGGCGGCGATTA
>DJEP01000087.1:0-11460 GCA_002431915.1 Lachnospiraceae bacterium UBA5895
AGTGGCATATCCACGGATATTTCACACTGGCCGGCTGTTATCTGTTAATGATGTTCTATACAACCGTAGCCGGCTGGATGTTACACTATTTTTATATGACAGCCACCGGTAAACTTTCCGGCCTTTCTGCGGATGCGGTGGCGGATCGGTTCACACAGATGTTGGCTGATCCCAAGGTCATGATGTTCTGGATGGTACTGGTGGTAGTCATCGGTATCGGTGTCTGCGCCGGTGGATTGCAGAATGGTCTGGAGCGTGTGACAAAGGTGATGATGATCGCTTTGTTGGCCATCATGGTGGTACTTGCCATCAACAGCTTTTTCATGGATGGAGCAAAAGAAGGACTGAAGTTCTATCTGGTACCAGATTTCCAGCGCATGCAGGAGGTCGGCGTGGTAGCCACTCTGGTAGGTGCCATGAACCAGGCGTTCTTCACCCTGAGTCTGGGAATCGGTGCCATGGCAATCTTCGGAAGTTACATCGGTAAGGATCATTCCCTGATGGGAGAGTCCGTCAGAGTTGTTGTACTGGATACTTTTGTAGCGATCACAGCAGGACTGATCATTTTCCCGGCATGCTTTACCTATGGTGTGGATCAGACTTCCGGTCCCAGCCTGATCTTTATTACCTTGCCGAATATTTTTGCCAATATGCCTTACGGCCGTCTGTGGGGAAGCCTGTTCTTCCTGTTCATGGCGTTTGCAGCATTGTCTACGGTACTGGCAGTATTTGAGAATATCATCTGTTGCGGTATGGAACTGACCGGTGCCAGCCGTAAGAAATCTTCTCTGGTGAATCTGTTCCTGATCATTGCACTGTCCGTACCCTGTGTACTGGGCTACAATGTATGGAGCTGGGACGGCTTTTCCAACTTCGGTGGAGCGGTACTGGATTTCGAAGACTTCCTGGTAAGTAACCTGTTCCTGCCATTGGGATCTCTGGTATACCTGCTGTTCTGCGTGAGCAGATACGGTTGGGGATGGGAGAACTACAAGGAAGAAGTCAATACCGGAAAAGGCTTAAAGGTACATGACTGGATGCGCGGTTATCTGACCTACGGACTGCCGCTGATCGTAATCTTTATCTTCCTGTTCGGTATTTATGATAAATTTTTTAAATAAAATTTTGTAAGATCCAGTAGCTCAAATGAGAATATAATAAAAATTAAAAAAAGTAGTTGACGAATACATTTTTTATGCTATAATATCAAATGTGTGTAGAACAACTGCGCATTAGAATAACCCAGTCAGTCATGTTACTTGAAGGGACTGAAGGGAGGTCGGGTGTAAGATGTCAAACGTAATCGTAAAAGAGAACGAGACTTTAGATAGCGCTTTACGTCGTTTCAAGAGAAGCTGCGCTAAGGCTGGTATCCAGCAGGAGATTCGTAAGAGAGAGCATTACGAGAAGCCTAGCGTAAAACGTAAGAAGAAGTCTGAAGCAGCAAGAAAACGTAAATATAACTAATGCAAAACAACAGTCCCCGGCGTAATCACCGGGGACTTTGTACTTTATGAGGGAAATGAAATGTGGAGCTATGAAATACTGGGAACAGATGTATACCATCTGTTGGCAGCATTCGTATTGTACAGCATTCTGGGATGGGCATTGGAATCTGCTTACATGTCTTTCTGCAATCATAAGCTGACCAACCGGGGATTCGGCAAGGGACCGTTCTGTCCGATCTATGGTTTTGGCGGAGTGCTGGGATACCTGATTTTGAGCCCGTTTCGTGGGAAATTGTTAAAGCTTTATATTTTCGGGGCAATCCTTGCCACGACTTTTGAGTATTTTGTGGGAGTTGGCATGATCCGCATCTTAGGAGAACTCTGGTGGGATTATAACAACAAACCTTTCAACTACCGCGGTATTATCTGTCTGGAGAGCACCATTGCCTGGGGCTTTTATGCCATCGGTATCGTACAGTTTGTTCACGATGCTATGTACCACATCATTGACAGCGTACAGATCCAGGTGGGTACCAGAGTGATTCAGGCAGTACTGACCATTGTAGCCATAGATTATACGGTACAGTTACTCAAAGTATTTCACGTGGATGTGCGCAGCAAGGGGCAGGAACTGAAGGAACGCTGCCAGGCGCTGATCGCCAGATGGTAAGATTCACAGGTATATACAGAGCCACACGACCATATCTTTTAGAAAAGGATAAGGGAGTGTGGCTTTTTTATGCAAAAAATCAGGAAATACATTTGTAGTTGGATCCTGCTTCTTGGCATCAGTGTGCAGGCATTCTGGTGGAACGACATCTGCGTATCTGCGGAACCGGCAGCAATCGAAGCTCCCAGTGCGGTACTTTTGGAGAGTTCCACCGGGAAAGTGATCTTTGAACAGAATGCAAGAGAACGCCGGAGTCCTGCCAGTATTACCAAGATCATGACATTGCTTTTGACTTTTGAGGCGCTGGATCAGGGGAAGATCAAATTGGAAGATCCGGTAACGGTGAGCGCCTATGCCAGTTCCATGGGAGGATCCCAGGTGTTCCTGGCGGAGAATGAGGTGCAGACTTTAGAGACCATGATCAAATGTATCGCTGTGGCTTCGGGAAACGATGCCAGTGTGGCGGTGGCGGAATACATAGCGGGAAGTGAGGAAGCTTTCGTGGAACAGATGAATGCGAAGGCGGCGGAACTTGGCATGACGGATACCCATTTCGAGGACTGCTGCGGTCTGACGGATTCCGACGGTCATTATACGACAGCTATGGATGTGGCAGTCATGTCCAGGGAACTTACGGTAAAATACCCGAAAATATTCGAATATACCGGCATCTGGATGGAGGATATTACCCATGAGACCAGACAGGGGAGTTCCACGTTTACCCTAAACAGTACCAACAAGCTGTTAAAACAGTACCGGTGGGCGACGGGACTGAAGACCGGCTCCACCTCCAAAGCAAAATTCTGTCTGTCCGCCACGGCAACGAAGGATGGCATTGATCTGATCGCGGTAATTATGGGGGCACCGGATTATAAGGCACGCTTTAAGGATGCTCAGACACTGTTAAGCTATGGCTTCAATATCAGTGATCTGTATCTGGATGAGAATACGGATGTACTGCCCGGTCTGCGGGTGCAGGGGGGTGTAGAGGATACGGTGCCTGTGAAATATCAGAGTGAATTCCGGTATCTGGATACAGAGGGAAATTCCCTGGACGGCGTGGAGAAAAAGATTGAACTGCCGGAGACTGCTGTGGCGCCGTTTGCCGAAGGGGATACGGCAGGCAGGGCGGTGTATCTGCTAAACGGCGTGGAGATTGGCAGTGTGCCGATTCTATATGAAAATGCGGTTGCAAAGGCGGTTTATAAGGATTACCTGCGAAAAATAATGGAATTTTATCTTTTGTAAGACAAAAGAATATGTTATACTATAGAACATATTGGCAATAATCTGGCAACATACCATGGGGGCAAAAAAGTTGGATGTAGTGATTACCGTGATTGCAGTAATCCTTGTGATAGTGCTGTGGATAATGCTGTACGACAGTAATCGTTTTGTGGTGCGGCATTATTCCCTGCGGGATCAGAGAATCAAAAAGCCTGTGAAGGCAGTGGTTCTGGCGGATCTGCACAATAAGAGATACGGAAAAGAAAATGAGAAACTGCTGCAGGCAATCGATGAGATCGGACCGGACATTATCCTGATTGCCGGAGACATGCTGACGGCGAAGCCGAAGGCAACACTGGACGTGGCAGTGGGATTCCTTACGGAACTTGCGAAGAAGTATCCTATTTATTACGGTAATGGCAATCATGAGCACCGATTAAAACTATATCCCGAAAATTATGGGGATATGGCGGAGCGGTATGAGGAAGCTCTTACGAAGATCGGAATCCACAGACTTGTCAACGAGCATACAGATCTGCCGGAATACGGAATTTGCATCTACGGCTCGGAGATAGACAAGCTCTATTACAAGCGTTTCGGCATACAGCCTATGAATCCCGGGTATCTGCCGGGAATCTTAGGACAGCCTTCCGAAGAATTTTTCAATATATTGATTGCCCACGACCCGGATTATTTTCCGAAATACGCGGACTGGGGTGCGGATCTGGTATTATCCGGTCATGTCCACGGCGGCATGGTGAGAGTTCCCTTTTGGGGAAAAGGCGTTGTGTCTCCCAATGTGAGACTTTTCCCGAAGTATGATGGCGGAGAGTTTACACTGGGGAGGAGCAGAATGCTTTTAAGCAGAGGACTGGGAATGCATACGATCCCCATACGGCTGTTTAATCCGGGCGAGATCCTGGAAGTGGATCTTATGCCTGATGAGGGAAAATAGGAGTTTTATTACATGGCAATATCTGTAAAACTGGAAGCGTTTGAAGGTCCTCTGGATCTGCTGCTTCATTTAATCGAGAAAAATAAAATAGACATCTATGATATTCCCATCGTGGAGATCACGGCACAGTATCTGGATTACATTAAGCAGATGCAGCGGGAAGATATGAATGTCATGAGCGAATTCCTGGTGATGGCGGCAACGCTGATCGATATTAAGTGCAAGATGCTGCTGCCCAAGGAAGTGAACGAGGACGGCGAGGAAGAGGACCCCAGAGCCGAACTGGTCCAGAAACTGCTGGAATACAAGATGTACAAATACATGTCCTTTGAACTCAGAGACCGCCAGGTGGATGCAGCGAGAAACATGTACAGAGAGCAGAGACTTCCGAAGGAAGTGGAAGCCTACAGACAGCCCATCGATTACAAAGAACTCATCGGTGATATGAATCTGAACAAACTTCATGAGATCTTCAAATCCATCGTGAAGAAGCAGGAGGACAAGATCGACCCCGTCCGCAGTCAGTACGGCAATATCGAGAAGGATGAGGTGGACATGGACATCAAGATGCTGTACGTGGAGGCATATGCCAGAGAGCATAAGACTTTCAGCTTCCGAAAGCTTTTGGAGAAGCAGAACAGCAAAATGGAAGTCATCGTTACTTTTCTGATCATTCTGGAACTGATGAAGACAGGCAAGATCAGCATCAGCCAGGAAAACATATTCGATGATATTATGATTACATCTAACGTTTAAGATACAGTGAGGTTTTAGCATGGAACGCAGTAAAGCAGAAGCAGTGATAGAGGCAATCCTTTTTACCATGGGGGATTCCGTGGAGATCAGCAGACTTGCGGAAGTGATCGAAGAGGATGTGAAGACGACAAAATCTATATTAAAGGATATGGCAGCACGGTACGAGGAAGAGAACAGAGGTATCGGTCTGACACAATTTGACAATTCCGTACAGCTGTGCACCAAGGCGGATATGTACGAATATCTGATCAAGATTGCCAAGACTCCCCGGAAAATGACACTGACGGATACCGTACTGGAGACCCTGTCCATTATCGCCTACAAGCAGCCGGTGACGAGACTGGAGATCGAGAGAGTCAGAGGCGTCAGCTGTGACCATGCCATCAACAAACTGCTGGAGTATGATCTGATCACGGAACTGGGACGTCTGGACGCTCCCGGAAGACCCTTGCTGTTTGGTACCACGGAGCAGTTCCTGCGCTGCTTTGGCGTAAAGAGTCTGGAAGAACTGCCGGAACTGAACCCTGTGCAGGTGGAGGAATTCAAACAGCAGGCGGAACAGGAAGTACAGCTTACTCTGAATATATAAACATATCATTGAATAGGACAAAGAATCAGCCTCATAGTAATTAGTAACCCTTTTTGGGAGTAACGATTATGCGAGGCTTTTTTTGTGTCCTTTTTGCGGGAATTCTGTGCCTGGAAAGTCTATGGGGCTTACGATCCGGTGAAGATATTATAAAAGATCACGAACAGGTATCCGGGATTCTGTATGAGACCGGAGAATCTGATCTTCCGCAGGAACTTATGTTGTATGCACAGGGAGCGGTGCTTCTGGATGCGGACTCCGGGCGTGTGCTTTATGGGAAAAACGAAACTACCCCCATGGCTATGGCAAGTACCACCAAGATCATGACCTGCATACTGGTGCTGGAAAATGCAAAGGTGGAGGAAACCGTCAGTGTCTCTGCCTATGCGGCTGCCATGCCCAAGGTTAAGCTCTATGTGAAATGCGGGGAATATTATACCGTCAGGGAACTACTTTTTTCTCTGATGCTGGAAAGCCATAACGACGCTGCTGCGGCGCTGGGAGAATACATCGGCGGGAAGTTGTTGGGGGAGACGGGGGAGATCTCAGAGCATACCACCGAAGAGAGCAGGGCGGCATTACATAGATTTGCGCAGGCAATGAATGAAAAGGCGGAAGAGATCGGCTGTGAGGATACCTGGTTCATCACGCCAAATGGGCTGGATGCCACGGAGACGCTGACGCTGCCGGACGGAAGTACGTTAGAGAAGGAACACCATACCACGGCAAAGGATCTGGCGGGAATTCTCAGGTATTGTATCAAAGATTCCCCGCAGAGGGATCTGTTTTTAGAGATCACACGAACCGGGGATTACAGTTTTACAGAGAACGGACGCTCCTTTCAATGCCACAATCACAATGCCTTTTTGCAGATGATGGACGGAGCGTTTACCGGCAAGACCGGATTCACGAACAAAGCGGGATATTGCTATGTGGGAGCCCTGAAACGGGACGGAAAATGCCTGATCGTGGCGCTGCTTGCCTGCGGATGGCCGAACCATAAGACCTATAAATGGAGCGACAGCAGGGAACTGTTTGCTTATGGATTGGAGAACTATACATATCGATACTTTGGGGAAGAATCGTTTTCCGGCAGGGAACAGCTGCTTATGCCGATCCCGGTGGCGGATGCACAGAATGACGAACTGGAGAAAGAAGTATTACTGCCCGTGGAGCTGGATCCGGAAGCGGAAGGTGTGGAGGGACTTTTAATGTGTCCGGACGAGAAGATAGAGATCCTTTACCGGAAAGAACAGTACCTTACAGCGCCTGTGAAGGAAGGAGAGTGTGTGGGAGAGATCAGCTATCTGGCAGACGGCAGGATCTGGCGCAGAGAGCGTCTGCTTGCGGCGCAGGATGTGGAAGCAATAGATTTTTTATGGTGTGGCAGACAAGTGCTCCGGCGGTTTTTAGTGACAGCCCCTATGAAAAAATGACGGGGAAATTGTTCAAAATGAGGTACATTATATAAATTTTGTAAAAATCTGCAATTCGTTCTTTGCGAGTTGCAGATTTTATGTTATACTACAAACTGTTAATCATGGGGGCATTTGTGCTTCTATATTAATAAACGTTTTCTATTATATTTTATTATATTATCAACGGAGGGCTGAAAACATATGAGTACTACTTCAAAAGCGAGTCAAAGAATAGCAGCTTTACTCGATGACAACAGTTTCGTTGAAATCGGCGGACTTGTAACCGCAAGAGCTACGGATTTCAATCTGAAACCCAATGAAACTCCTTCTGACGGTTGTATTACCGGCTACGGAGTGATCAATGGTAATCTTGTATATGTATATAGCCAGGATGCTTCCGTACTGAACGGAACCATTGGCGAGATGCATGCAAAGAAGATTACCAACCTCTATGATCTGGCTATGAAGACCGGAGCACCTGTGATCGGACTGATCGAATCCGCAGGTTTAAGACTGCAGGAGGCAACCGATGCACTGGCTGCATTCGGTGAAATCTATTTAAAGCAGACCATGGCTTCCGGTGTGATCCCTCAGATCACCGCTGTATTCGGAACCTGTGGCGGCGGTCTTGGACTGTTCCCTACCATGACCGATTTCACTTTCATGGAAGAGAAGAACGCAAAGCTGTTCGTAAATGCACCCAATGCCCTGGATGGCAATGTAATCACCAAGTGTGATTCTTCTTCCGCTAAGTTCCAGGCAGAAGAGAGCGGCATCGTTGATGTGGTAGCTGACGAAGCAACCATTCTGGAGAAGGTAAGAGAGCTGGTAAGCTTCCTGCCCGCCAACAATGAAGATGATGCAAGCTTCTTAGAGGACTGCACCGATGATCTGAATCGTGTGAACCCTGAGATCGCAGGCTGTGTCGGCGACACATCCGTTGCGCTGTCCATTCTGGCAGATGACAACAATTTCTTCGAAGTAAAGTCCGGATATGCTAAAAATATGGTAACCGGTTTCTTACGTCTGGACGGTGTTACCGTAGGTGCGGTAGCTAACCGTTCCGAGATCTGCGACGAAGAAGGCAAAGTAGCAGAGAAGCTTGACGCTGTTCTGACCGCAGAGGGCTGCGAGAAGGCTGCGGAGTTCGTAAACTTCTGTGATGCTTTCGGTATCCCCGTACTGACCCTGACCAATGTAAAGGGTTACGAGGCAACTTTAGCTTCCGAGAAGACCATTGCCAAGGCTGCTGCAAAGCTGACCTACGCATTCGCTAACGCTACCGTTCCCAAGGTAAACGTTGTAATCGGCAAGGCTCTGGGAACCGCTTATGTGGTAATGAACTCCAAGGCAATCGGCGCTGACATCACCATGGCATGGCCGGATGCACAGATCGGTACCATGGACGGCAAACTGGCTGCCAAGATCATGTACGATGGTCAGGGCGCTGATGTGATTAATGAGAAGGCTGCTGAGTACGAAGCTCTGACTCTGAATGTAACCAGTGCAGCCAAGAGAGGATATGTGGACCAGATCGTAAATGCCGCTGATACCAGAAAGTATGTGATCGGCGCTTTCGAAATGTTATTCACCAAAAGTGAAGACCGTCCTGCCAAGAAACACGGAACTGTATAAGAAAGGGTGATTGTAAAATGAAGAAATTTTTAAGCTTAGTATGTATGATTACCTGCATCTTTGGTTTGACGGCCTGTGGCAGTGAGGAGACTTATACAGACTACGAACAGCGTAAGATGGATACCGCTATCCAGATCGCTACCCAGTATGTGATTCCTTCTCTGGAGAATTTTGAAGACGAATCCACAGTAGAGACTTTCTCTGAGTATACCGCTGATGAAGTGGCATACCTGGTACAGGAGAATGTTGGTGTCACTGTTGACGGTTATGCATATAAGACCGCAATTGAGTCTTTCAACTCTGCAAAAAAGACCATCGGCGGTATTACTGCCATAGGTGACGCAGAAGCTACCATTGATGATGATCAGATCATCGTACATGTAGATGTGACCGGCGCCAACCAGAATGCACAGGCAGAAGTGATCTTCAGCAACGATATGTTCCTGAGCATGGAGTCCGCAGCACTGAATCCCATCGAGTCCATGGGTGGTCTGATGACCAAGGCTGCACTGAATACTCTGATCGGTATGGGAACCGTATTCGTAATGCTGATCGCAATTTCACTGATCATTTCTCTGTTTAACTTTATTCCAAAGCTCCAGGCTGCATTCAGCAAGAAGGACAAGAAGGAAGAAGCAAAGAGTGCAGGCATTGATAATGCAGTAACTCAGATCGCTGCACAGGAAGAGACCGAAGCAGATGACACTGAGCTGGTAGCTGTAATCGCAGCTGCAATCGCAGCAAGTGAAGGCGCAGCAAGCACTGACGGATTTGTAGTTCGTTCTATCCGCAAAGTTAGATAATCGTAAAATCGTAGGAGGATATTAAAATGAAAAATTATACCATTACCGTAAATGGCAACGTATATGATGTAGTAGTAGAAGAGGGCGCATCCACCGGAGCACCCGTAGCAGCAAAGGCTCCCGCAGCTCCCAAGGCAGCTCCCAAGGCTCCTGCAGCAGCTTCCAAGGCAAGCGGCGCAGCAGGAAGCATCAAGGTTGAGGCTGGTGCAGCAGGTAAGATCTTTAAGCTGGAAGCAAGCGTAGGACAGGCTGTAAAGAAGGGTGACACAGTGATTATTCTGGAAGCCATGAAGATGGAGATCCCTGTAGTAGCTCCCGAAGATGGTACCGTAGCAAGCATTGATGTTGCAGTTGGTGATACTGTTGAGGCTGGTGCAGTTCTGGCAACTCTGAACTAATATTTATATCAGCTCTATAAACAACAGGAGGTCATCAAATGGAATATATAGCTAGTACGCTTAACAACCTGATTCATCAGACAGCGTTTTTTAACCTGACCTGGGGAAACTATGTCATGATTCTGGTTGCATGCTTTTTCCTTTATTTAGCTATCCGTCACGAGTTTGAGCCGTTGCTCTTACTCCCGATAGCGTTCGGTATGCTGTTGGTAAATATTTATCCCGATATCATGCTGCATCCTGAAAATGCGGCAAACGGTGCCGGCGGCTTACTGTATTATTTCTACAAGCTGGATGAATTGGCAATCCTGCCTTCCCTGATTTTCATGGGTGTAGGTGCCATGACAGACTTCGGTCCCTTGATTGCAAATCCCAAGAGCTTCCTTCTGGGTGCTGCTGCACAGTTCGGTATCTTTGCAGCATACTTCGGAGCAATCTGGCTGGGTTTCAACGACAAGGCAGCTGCAGCAATCTCCATCATCGGTGGTGCTGACGGCCCTACCTCCATCTTCCTGGCAGGTAAGCTGGGACAGACGGCGATTCTGGGACCTATCGCAGTGGCAGCATATTCCTATATGTCATTGGTTCCCATTATCCAGCCCCCTATTATGAAGCTTCTTACTACTGAGAAGGAAAGAAAGATCAAGATGGGTCAGCTTCGTCCCGTATCCAAGCTGGAGAAGATCCTGTTCCCCATCGTTGTTACCATCGTTGTATGTCTGATCCTTCCTACCACAGCTCCTCTGGTAGGTATGCTGATGCTGGGTAACCTGTTCCGTGAGTCCGGCGTTGTTCGTCAGCTGACTGAGACAGCATCCAATGCTCTGATGTACATCGTAGTTATCCTGTTAGGTACTTCCGTAGGTGCTACCACCAGTGCAGAAGCATTTCTGAATGCCGATACCCTGAAGATCGTAGCTCTGGGTCTGATCGCATTCATGTTCGGTACCGCCGCAGGTGTCCTGTTCGGTAAACTGATGTGCGTACTTTCCGGCGGCAAGATCAATCCTTTGATCGGTTCCGCAGGTGTATCCGCAGTTCCTATGGCAGCACGTGTATCCCAGAAGGTTGGTGCGGAATCCGATCCTACCAACTTCCTGCTCATGCATGCTATGGGACCTAACGTAGCAGGTGTTATCGGTACTGCCGTAGCAGCCGGTACATTCATGGCGATATTCGGAGTATTCTAAGGAACGATGTATTTCGCGCAAAGCGCGATGAAATAAGTCCGAAGGACTTAGAATAACGCATCGCGTTAATCTAATTAAAAGAAAATTATATTATGGAGGATATTCGTAATGTCAGAAATTGAAAAGAAACCGATTAAGATTACGGAAACTGTTTTACGTGATGCACATCAGTCTCTGATCGCTACCAGAATGCCGACCGAATTCATGCTTCCTATCGTAGGTAAGATGGATAAAGTTGGTTATCATTCCGTAGAGTGCTGGGGCGGTGCTACCTTTGATGCATCCCTTCGTTTCCTGAAGGAAGATCCCTGGGACAGACTGAGAAAGCTGCGTGACGGCTTCAAGAACACCAAGTTACAGATGCTGTTCCG
>DJEP01000087.1:11488-17452 GCA_002431915.1 Lachnospiraceae bacterium UBA5895
GGTTACAGACCTTATGCAGATGATGTGGTAGATTACTTCGTACAGAAGTCTATCTCCAACGGTATTGACATCATTCGTATTTTCGACTGCCTGAATGATCTGCGTAACTTACAGGAAGCAGTAAATGCTACCAATAAGTTCAAGGCACAGGAAGGCAGAGGTGAAGCACAGGTTGCCCTGGCTTACACCCTGGGCGATGCTTACACCTTAGAGTACTGGACCGGCATGGCCAAGAAGATCGAAGAGATGGGTGCAGATTCTATCTGTATCAAAGATATGGCCGGTCTGTTAGTACCTTATAAGGCTTCTGAGCTGATCAAGGCTATGAAGGAAGTTACCAAGCTTCCTATCCAGCTGCATACCCACTATACTTCCGGTGTCGCAAGCATGACCTACCTGAAGGCAGTAGAGGCCGGTGTTGATGTTATCGATACCGCTATGAGCCCTTTCGCTATGGGTACTTCACAGCCTGCTACCGAAGTTATGGTTGAGACTTTCAAGGGAACCCCTTACGATACCGGTCTGGATCAGAACCTGTTAGCTGAGATCGCTGATTACTTCCGACCTTACAGAGATGAGTGCCTGGCTAACGGTCTGCTGAATCCTAAGGTTATGGGCGTTGATATTAAGACTCTGCTGTATCAGGTACCCGGCGGTATGCTTTCCAACATGGTAAGCCAGCTGAAGGAGCAGAATGCAGAAGACAGATACTATGATGTATTAAAGGAGATTCCTAAGGTTCGTAAGGATCTGGGTGAGCCCCCTCTGGTTACTCCTTCTTCTCAGATCGTTGGTACTCAGGCTGTCTTCAATGTACTGCTCGGTGAGCGTTACAAGATGGCTACCAAGGAGACCAAGGCAGTTCTTCGTGGTGAGTACGGTCAGACTGTTAAGCCTATGAGCCAGGAAGTTATCGACAAGGTTATCCCCGGTGAGGAGAGAATCACCTGCCGTTATGCTGATCTGCTTGACAACGAGCTGGATAAGCTGGAAGGTGAGATGAAGGAATGGAAACAGCAGGATGAGGATGTCTTAAGCTACGCTCTGTTCCCTCAGGTTGCTGTAGACTTCTTCAAGTATCGTCAGGCTCAGCAGGAAAAGGTTGATATGACCCAGGCTGATACCAAGAATGGTGCATACCCTGTATAAATAATTTTTCAATAAAGATGCCGCACGACTGCTTGCAGTCAGTGCGGTATTTTTATTAGAAAAACAAAACTCATGAGCAAGTAGGGCGATAGCACGGATTGCGAATGAGTTGGCGGCTTCGAGAGCCCGAAGGGCGGAGAAGCCGTTATTTATACAGGAAACGTGGCGTTATATTTACATATTGACAAACTACCTCTTCACCCACTAAAATAACAAGTGTTATAGAAGAACACACCGTTTGCTGTAAAAACAGCGGAATGAGAGGGATTATGGCTCGTAAAGAGATGATCACCATCGACAAAATTCTGGATACGGCATTTGCCATGACCAGAGAAGAGGGCTTCGCCAATATAACGGCCAGAAAAGTAGCTGCAAAGGCGGGATGCTCTACACAGCCGATTTTCCGGGTGTATAAGAATATGGAAGAGCTATGGGATGCTGTGTATGAGCGGGCGGCAGCGTATTTTCTGGATTATTACAGTCTGTATCCCCGTACTGGGAAGACGCCGTTCGCCAACCTGGGAATGGCTTACATAGCTTTTGCAAGGGAAGAGCGGCATCTGTTTGAATTGCTTTTTGTATCCGGTGACTATGGCAGCCAGAAGAAAAAAAGCATGTATGAAATATTAAACGGCGATGCCGGAAATGTAGTCTATGAGATCAATCTGGCGAGAGTGGCAGGATGTCCGGATCCCGGAGATCTGTTTATGAAAATGTGGATTTTTATTCATGGAGCTGCCTGCATGTCCCTGACCGGAGATTATGATCTGACAGACATACAGACGATGCAACTTTTGGAGCATTCCTATTGTGCTTTTTACAATGAGACAACGCGAGGTTAAAATCAGTGGCAGAATATGATGTTTTTACCCGGATCAAGGAACACTATGCAAAAATGAGCAAGGGGCATAAAGCCATTGCGGATTATATTTTAGAGCATTTCGATCAGGCGGTATTTATGACGGCAGCCAGGCTGGGAGAGACGCTGGGGATCAGCGAATCTACCGTGGTACGTTTCGCTGCGGGCATCGGCTATGATGGATATCCGAAGTTCCAGAGAGCACTGGAAAGCTGTGTGCAGGGAAAATTAAACGGCATTCAGAAAATGGATGCCAAATATGGCAAAAGTTCCCAGTCGGAGATATTGACCTCTGTGCTCAGTGCGGATATCGAGAAGATCCAGGATACCATAGACAATCTGGATCCGGCGGCATTTGAATCTGCGGTGACGACGATCTTAGAGGCGGAGACCATTTATATCATGGGACTTCGCAGCAATGAGCCGTTGGCGGCATTCCTGCATTTTTACCTGAACATGATCCGCGGAAAGGTACTTTTACTGAACACTACCAGTGTCAGCGAGACCTTTGAACAGATGATCCATATCGGACCGAAGGACTGCTTCATTGGCATCAGTTTTCCGAGATATTCCATGCGGACGTTAAAGGCAATGGAGTTCGCCAATGACCGGAATGCCAAAGTCATTGCCGTTACTGACAGCATCCATTCCCCCATGAATCTGTATTCTTCCTGCAATCTGCTGGCGAGAAGTGACATGGTGTCGGTGGTGGATTCCCTGGTGGCCCCTTTAAGTGTTATTAATGCCCTGGTGGTAGCACTTTGCCTGAAGTGTCCGGAGCAGGTGCGCAAGAATCTGGAGACACTGGAAGAGACCTGGAACAATTACCAGGTGTATTTGAATGACGAGATCGATTTTATAGATGATGAACCGATGCTAGATTATTCTCTGCGACGCAAGGACAAGGAGCAGTGATGTCGATACGCCGGCAGAAAAGGATGAGAATGAGCAATGTAATAGTGGTCGGCGGCGGTGCTGCCGGCATGATGGCTGCCATTGCGGCAGCAAAATGCGGACATAAAGTAAGCCTTTTGGAAAAGAATGAAAAGCTGGGGAAAAAGCTGTTTATCACGGGAAAGGGTCGTTGTAATGTGACCAATGCGGCGGATATGGATGTATTGTTCCAAAATGTCTGTACCAACGAAAAATTCCTGTACAGTGCCTTTTACAGCTTTGACAATACACAGGTGTGCGATCTGATCGAACAGGCGGGATGCCCTCTGAAGACAGAGCGGGGCGACCGGGTATTTCCGGTATCGGATCATTCCTCGGATGTGATCGCTGCTCTGCAGAGAGAACTACGGAAATATCAGGTGGATATTCATTTGCATACGGAAGTGAAAAAGATTCTGACGAAGGAAAGTGACGGGAATACTTGCTTTTACGGGGTGGAATGCGCAGACCATAAGAAATTTACCGCCGATGACTGCATTATCTGTACCGGCGGCTGCTCTTATGCCGGCACCGGATCCAACG
The DNA here is from genome assembly GCA_002431915.1 of Lachnospiraceae bacterium UBA5895. Taxonomy (GTDB): domain Bacteria; phylum Bacillota; class Clostridia; order Lachnospirales; family Lachnospiraceae; genus Acetatifactor. The sequence goes on from DJEP01000087.1 coordinate 14,973, forward strand.
GAGATGGTTACCGGTTCGCAGAAGAGACGGGACATAAAGTAACGGAGCGAAGGCCGGCTTTGGTACCGTTAGAGATCCGGGAGAACTGGTGCAAAGATCTGATGGGATTATCTCTTAAAAATGTGGAGGTCCGGATGCAGTGCGAGAAGAAGATTTGGTATGAAGGCTTCGGTGAGATGCTGTTTACCCATTTTGGCATCAGCGGTCCCCTGATCCTGTCTGCCAGCAGCTTTTATTCCAAAAATATTTCGAAGCGGAAAGGTGACGATGAGGTAAAACTTTTCCTGGATCTGAAACCGGCGCTGACACCGGAACAGTTAGATAAACGCCTGCTTCGGGATTTTGAGGAGGCAAAGAATAAACAGTTTAAAAATGCACTGGATCATCTGTTCCCCACAAAGCTGATTCCTGTTATGATAGAGCTGTCCGGAATCTCTCCGGAGAAGAAGGTCAACGAGATCAGCAGGGAAGAGAGAAAAGCTTTCGGTATGCTGATCAAGACTCTGCCCATGACGGTGACGGGGACGAGATCTTTTGCGGAAGCAATTATTACCCAGGGCGGAATCTCCGTAAAGGACATCAATCCTTCCACCATGGAATCCAAGTTGGTAAAGCATCTGTATTTTGCGGGGGAAGTACTGGACCTGGATGCCATGACCGGTGGGTTCAACTTACAGATTGCCTGGTCTACGGGACATCTGGCGGGAGACAGCATAAAAGTGGGATGTTAATCCCACACCACGATATGCGAATAGAGGGTAGGATTGTGGGAGTGCGTAGCACGGAACAAGCCGTAGGCATCAAAGTCGGGGACTTTTGACCCCAACATCATCATAGATAAAAATAAGAAGAAAAGAGGATATGAAGATGAGTTTTAATGTAGCAATTGACGGACCTGCAGGTGCCGGTAAAAGTACCATCGCCAGAGCGGTGGCAAAAAAGAAAGGTTTTATCTATGTGGATACCGGAGCCATGTACCGTGCCATGGCACTGTTCATGTTAAGAGAGGGCGTGGATCCTGCGGATGCGGCAGCTATTGCCGATAAATGTAAGGAGGCAGACATCACCATTCAGTATGTGGATGGGGAGCAGGTCGTATTATTAAACGGCGAAAATGTCAATGCTTATCTGCGTACCGAGGAGGTGGGCAATATGGCATCCACCACCAGTGCACAGCCTGCCGTACGTACCAAACTGGTAGAACTCCAGCAGGCACTGGCGGCGAAAAGCGATGTGATTATGGACGGTCGTGACATCGGTACCGTAGTATTGCCCAATGCACAGGTCAAAATCTATCTGACCGCCAGCAGTACGGTGAGAGCAAAAAGAAGATATGACGAGCTGACCGCAAAAGGAGAGAGCTGTGACTTAGAGAAGATCCGCCAGGATATTGAGGACAGAGATTACAGAGATATGCACAGGGAGACTTCTCCATTAAAGCAGGCAGAGGATGCGGTGCTGGTGGATACTTCCGATATGACCATCGAACAGGTCATTGACCGGATCGTGGAACTGATTGGGTAAACGGGAGACAATATATGGAAGTAAGACTGGCAGACTGCGCTGGCTTTTGCTTCGGTGTAAAGCGCGCCGTGGATACCGTGTATGAACAATTGAAAAACGGGAAGACTATCTATACCTATGGTCCCATCGTGCACAACGAGGAAGTGGTCAGGGAACTGGCGGAGAAGGGCGTACGGGTTCTGGAAAATAAAGAGGAATTAATACAGCTGAAAGCCGGGGAGACTATTCCCACCGTGATCATCCGTGCTCACGGAGTAGCAAAAGAAATCTACGATATCATGGAAGCAAACGGCTTGGAATGTATTGATGCCACCTGTCCCTTTGTGAAAAAGATCCATCGTATTGTGGAACAGAAAAGTGCCGAGGGGGATCATGTGATCGTCGTGGGAGACCCGAAACACCCGGAAGTAGAGGGAATCGTCGGCTGGTGCAGGGGACCCGTTACCGTTCTTGAGACGCCCGATCAGGCAGAGAATTTTGTGAAAACAGAGGGCGAAAAGCTCTGTATTGTGTCTCAGACGACATATAACTACAATAAATTTCAATATATAGTTGAAATTTTTGAAAAAAAAGGTTACAATGATAGTGTTGTGAACACTATCTGTAATGCTACAGAAGAACGACAGCGATCGGCAAAGACCATTGCAGCGGAAGCTGACGTTATGATTGTAATAGGAGGGAAGCACAGTTCCAACAGCAGAAAGCTTTACGAAATCTGCCAAAGGGAATGTGAGCACACCTATTTTATACAGACACTGGATGACTTGCATTTAGATCTACCTAAAGCTGTTCGACTAGTGGGTATTACCGCGGGGGCTTCCACCCCAAACAAATTAATTGAGGAGGTTCAAAATTATGTCAGAATTAACTTTTGAACAAATGCTGGAAGAATCATTAAAGACAATACATGCAGGAGAGGTAGTCGAAGGTACAGTCATCGATGTGAAACCGGAAGA
>DJEP01000021.1:0-8909 GCA_002431915.1 Lachnospiraceae bacterium UBA5895
TAATCAGCAGACACTAAATAATGATTTTTCATTAATTAAAGGAAAGCTAATTGAAAGTTCTGATTTTGAAAATCTGGGTGATGAAGCAGCGTTGCTTAGAATTAGCGAAGAGTTTCCAAAGTACCGCAAAGTAAAAGTTAAGGACGGTTTTATGCAGATTTTTGAGCAACATTTAGGTGTGGTTGAATCTGTAGAAAATGATATATATAATGTACGTTATTGGGAAAAACTCATTCCTGCAAAATTAGCGGGTGATATTAACGAAATACCAAAGCTGGGAAATGATGTTAAGTTTAAATGGAACCATAGGGGAGAGTCAGAAATCACAATGGTGTTTAAAAATCTATTAGAAGAATAAAGTTGTCAGGAGAAGAGAAACAATGAAAATTTACATAGATTTCGACGATGTACTATGTGAAACCGCAGAATATTTTACGAAAATAGCAAAAGAAATGTTCGGCATTGATGTTCCTTATAGACAGGTTCAGTTTTTCAATTTGCAGAAATCATTTGATTTAAATGACGAGCAGTATGAAGCCCTGATGAAAGCGGGGCATTTGCCGGAAAACCTGTTGAAGTATGAGGAGACTCCGGGGGCTTCCGAGGTAATTAATAAGTGGGTGGATCAGGGACACGAGGTTTTTATCATTACCGGAAGACCATTCAATTCTTACGAACCATCGAGGCAATGGCTTGACGAACATCACCTGGAAAGAATCCCCTTGTTTTGTGTAGACAAATACGGACGCGAAACAGCAAAACAGAATTACAGATATAATATGACATTAAAGGAACTTTACAGCATGACTTTTGATTTTGCGGTAGAGGATTCCCCGGCGGCGTTTGAGCATGTCCTGCATTTCGATAACTGCAGGGTGGCTGTGTTCGACCGCCCCTGGAACAGCCAGGCAGAGCTTCCCAATGGCAGATTTGTAAGATGCATCAACTGGCGGGAGATTGACCGGGCATTTGAAAAGATCGTAAAATAGTAATTTGTGGGGGCAGTTATGAAGATCAGGACAAGGGAGAAAAGCTATGAAGAAGTAATGGCACTGCCGAAGGAAAAGCACCGGAATCCGATGCGTCAGACGGGCGCAATCCGTCTGCTTTTAAAAGCGGTTTCTTCTTTTGATCTGCGGGCCGTCGATTTTTCCTGTGAAAAAAAGGGGATGGAAAAGCTGGAAGAGAAGGAACCGTGTCTGGTTCTGATGAACCATTCCAGCTTTTTGGATTTGAAAATTGCGGTGACACTGCTTTCCGACAGAGAGTATCATATTGTCTGTACACAGGATGGTTTTGTGGGAAAACGACTGCTGATGCGGCTTTTAGGCTGCATCCCTGCGAAAAAATTTATCAATGATATTACCCTCATCAAGGACATGCGGTATGCGGTTCAGAAACTGCATGCCTCTATTTTAATGTACCCTGAGGCAAGTTACAGCTTTGACGGGACGGAGACTCCGCTTCCCGACAGCCTTGGAAAATGTATGAAACTGTTAAAAGTTCCGGTGGTCATGATCAGGACCAACGGGGCTTTTTTGCGCGATCCCCTGTATAACGGATTGCAGCTTCGGAAGATAAAGGTATCCGCGAAGATGGAATACCTGATTTCTCCGAAGGAAATTGCGGAGAAATCTGCGACAGAGATCAATGAAATACTACAGAAAGTCTTTTCGTTTGATTATTTCAGAGAGCAGCAGGAGAAGGGAATTCTCGTGAAGGAACCCTTTCGGGCGGACGGATTGCAGAGAGCATTGTACCGCTGTCCCAACTGCCGGGCAGAAGGGAAGACCGAGGGGAAAGGAACGAAAATTATCTGCCATGCATGCGGCACCGGTTATGAATTGACGGAGACCGGATATCTGAAAGCGGACCGGGGAGAAACGCCGTTTTCCCATATCCCGGACTGGTACCGTTGGGAAAGAGAGTGCGTGCGAAAAGAGCTGGAGGAGGGCAGTTACCGGCTGGATATTCCGGTAGATATTTATATGCTCATGGATACCAAATGCGTGTATAAAGTCGGCGAAGGGCGGTTGATACATACGGACGACGGATTTGAACTGACCGGCTGCGACGGGAAACTGCAATACAGACAGCTGCCGCAGGCATCCTACAGCCTCTATTCTGATTTTTACTGGTATGAGATCGGAGACATGATCAGTATCGGGGATGCGCAGGTACAGTATTACTGCTTCCCGAAGCAAGGGGAAAATGTTGTGGCTAAGACAAGGCTTGCGACAGAAGAATTATATAAGATGAAAAAAGAAAAGCGGAGCAGAGAGTGAGGGATAGTCTATGAGAAAATTAATTCAAAAACGTCTGATTGTCATGTTGGTGGCATTATCCTGTGTCTGTTGTCTTACCGGCTGCCGGGAGGACTGCGAGGAAGAGGCTGCTGCGAAGCCGGTTATTTATCTTTACCCGGAGAGCGAGACCGATATTACGGTGAGACTGGATTATGCGGGAAAACTGACCTGCACCTATCCGGCATATAACGATGGCTGGAAAGTCTCGGCGGATCCTGACGGTACACTGACAGATGCAGACGGGCAGATCTACAATTACCTTTATTGGGAAGGTGTGAATCGTGTGGATTATGATTTCTCGGAAGGCTTTTGTGTGGCAGGAAGAGACACGGCGGTCTTTTTGGAGAATGCTTTGAGCCGTCTGGGACTTACCAGACGGGAAGCAAATGAGTTCATCGTCTACTGGCTGCCATTGATGCAGGACAATCCGTACAACCTCATTTCTTTCCAGACAGACACCTACACAGAAGAGGCACAGCTTTCCATTGACCCGGCACCCGATACGTTCTTACGGGTATTCATGGCATGGAAGCCATTACAGAGTGCAGTAAACATACCCGTGCAGGACCTTACCGCCACAGAACGCATCGGCTTTACCGTAGTGGAGTGGGGCGGCTGTCAGGTGAAATAGAGCAAAGGAAGGGAGAAGCTTATGAGCGAGCCGATGCAGTTAAGTGATATGAATGAATTTTGCGGGAACATACAGACTTGGCTGAATGACCGCTACGGAGCCGCGCAGGGGGCAGAGATCTGGGAGAAGACCAGCACACAATATAATAAATATCTGGAAGAGATTCCGGATTACGGTGGGAAAAAGGCAAGTCATGCACTTGCCACTTATGGAGCACTGGTGATCTTTTCCTTGTATCCGCTTCTGCCGGATCAGCCGCCCATAGAGGAGATTCAGGAATTTGTGACTAATCTGTTTATGGGCAGTTTTGTAAAATTAGGAAAGATCTTTGATCTGAACCGAAACTTTGATATGTGGCTGATCAATACGATTTTTCAGAAAACCGCCAAAAAGGATGTCACCGCCTATGCACAGTATCCGGCAGGCTTCTGTAATGTACCGGAAGCCTATGATAAGGAGCATCATGCGGCGAGGTATCATTTTACCCAGTGCCCGAATGCGGAGTTCGCGAAGCAGCATAACCTGTTACATATCCTTCCCCTATTCTGCAATTCCGATTACTGGGCAATGGAGCAGCTGCATGGAACGCTGATCCGTTGTGTCATCTGTGGCAACTCCGACCTATGTGATTACTGTGTGATAGGATCGGAAAATCCCATGGCAAAAGAATACGAGATCGTGAAGGACGAAGCCGGATATCTGGTAAGCCGGAAGAAGGAGCGTCCGTAAAAGAGGTTGATATGACGATATATAAGTACGGGAATCCGGAGGCTCCCATTGTTTTGATCCAGCCCGTGGGAGATCATGATCTGCCGGAGATCGAGGATGAAGTGACACAGATCCGGAATCTGACAGAACTGGACTTTCAGCTGATTGCGGTAAAAGTGGATGACTGGAATCTCGATCTGTCTCCGTGGAAAGCACCGGCGGTATTCGGAAATGAGGACTTTGGTGAGGGAGCGGCTACATTATTGGAAGAAATTCTGCAGTTGTGCCCGGAGAAAAATAAAACGTATTATCTCGGCGGATATTCTCTTGCCGGGCTGTTTTCCCTGTGGGCATCTTATCAGACGGACCGGTTTGCAGGCATAGCAGCGGCATCGCCTTCGGTGTGGTTCCCCGGTTTTCTGTCCTACATGAAGGAGCATGAGAATAAGAGCCGGGCAGCTTACTTAAGTCTTGGGGACAAAGAGGAAAAGACGAGGAATCTTGTCATGGCAACTGTCGGTGACTGTATCCGGGAGGCACGCACATGGCTGCAACAGTGCGGGATCCCCAGTACGCTGGAATGGAATCCCGGGAATCATTTCCGGGATCCGGGGCTGCGGACGGCGAAGGCCTTTGCCTGGGTGATGAAGAATTCTCAGGCATGACAAAGGAAACTCTTATACTATTTATATCAATGTGAAACATCCCGGAGTGTATGTTTTAAAGAGAAAAATCAGATTCACCACGGTAATAGTGTTTGCCATGGCGCTGCTGTTTTTGGCGGTAGCGGTTCGGTGGCTGTGGCCTTGAAGAGAGGAAAACCAATGATAGAAGAACGAAGAAGTATACGGAAATTCAGCAGTGAATCGGTGAGCAGAGAACAGATAGAGACCATTGTAAGGGCAGCCGCCCTTGCCCCTTCTGCCAAAAACCGGCAGCCATGGAAGTATATTGTATACACGGGTGGAGAAAAAGACAGGCTGCTGGATGTGATGGAGAAGGCTTTGGAGAAGGAACAGGCAGAGCATAAGCTGCTCCCGCAGTCAGCCTATGGCCTCCCCGATGCTTTTCACACGCTGCGGATTATGAGGGAAGCGCCGGTCACAATCATTGTGATGAACACCAACGGGCAGTCTCCGTATGAAGCAATCGCGACAGACCGCCGTGTGGCAGAGATCTGTGACTCTCTGTCCATTGGTGCATCTATAGAGAATATGCTTTTGAAAGCAACGGAACTGGATCTGGGGACATTGTGGATCGCCAATACCTGTTTTGCCTATGACGATCTGGTGGAAGCGATTGGAGAACCTGGTCAGTTGATCGGCGCCGTAGCAGTGGGCCATGCGGCGGAGCACCCGCAGCCCAGACCGAGGAAACCATTGGAGGAAATATTGGAATATCGATAAGGATGCCGGCGGATTACATAGGAGGAAGCTATGAAAGACAGTGAACTGCAATTTGACCGTAAATGTCATGTGATCTATTCCAAACCCTGCAAAAAGCAGATCCGGGAGAAAATAGCGCTGCATTATCCACCGGAACAGCGGGAGGCTGTCTGGGAGAAGGTACAACTGCAATATGTGGAATTTCTCTCTGACTGGCGCACAGATCTGGGAGGAAAGAAGAATTTCCATAACGGCGCCGGAGGCAACTATGACTGTGCGGCACTGATGGCATATTATGTGGTCTGCAAGGAAGTCACAAGCCTTGCGGAAATTGAAGAGATGGAGGGAGAATTGTTCCTTCCAGCCTTTCGGATGCTGAACAGGCTGAAGGTCGTGGACTGCAACAAGCCCTTTTTCAAAAAAATGATGCAGCGCTCCTTTCAGAATGCGAAGAAGCAATGTGACAAATGGGGCGATTTCCACATGAATGTGGCACCCTATGACAAAGATGGGCCGATCTATTACGAATTTACGGAATGTCCGGTGGCGGAATTTGCGAAGAAATACGGACTGCTGGAAGTGATGCCAGCCCTGTGTAATCCGGACTTTGCGGCCATGGAGCTGATCCACGCGAAGCTGGTTCGTAAGACCACCTGCTCCAACGGCTGCAAATGTGACTACACCGTCTGCGGCGACAGAGACCCTTATGTGAAAGAACACCCGGAATACGTGGACGAGGCCGGATACCGGAGAAACCGGTAGAAAATCTGTGGTTTGCGGAAATGTTAAGTTTCTTTGCGTAAATTCCCGGCAATGTTGATAGCACTGCATGGCGATAGCATGCTATACTTCATGCGAAAGGAGAGGTAACGGATGCAGTTGGGAAACAATATTCAGACCTTAAGAAAAAGGAAGGGGATTTCGCAGGAGAAGCTGGCAGAAAAGATCAATGTTACAAGACAGACTATATCGAACTGGGAATTAGGAGAAACAGCTCCGAACCCGGAGCAATTAATCCTCTTATCGAAGGAATTTGACACAAGCATTGATGAACTGGTAGGAAACGACGCGATGCCGTCCAACAGTTCCAGTGAGGACAAGAGTATAAAAAATATCTATATCGGACTGGTCGTTTTATGCGGTGTCGCGGCATGCGTATGGGCATTTGCGGCAAACAGATTCCGATACGAGGAAATACTGGGAATCACGATGGCCGGAATGGTGATAGGAGGATGCCTCGGTAGAGTTATACATGGGATTCTAATGTATTTGAAAAATGATAAAAAGAAATAGAAAGTTAGTGAAATAAATATATGTATTTCCAAGGAAAGGGCACAGCAACGATAAAGTCGTCGGCTATGCCCTTCCTTTGTTTTAAAATAGGTACAGTGCAAGAAAACACGTCGCTTTGTGCCCACAGCTTGTTTTAAAATAGGTACAGTGCAAGAAAACACGTCGCTTTGTGCCCACAGCTTGTTTTAAAATGGGCACAGCGCAAGGAAATAAGTCTATCTGTGCCCACGGTTTGTTCTAAAATGGGCACAGCGCAAGGGAATAAGTCTATCTGTGCCCACAGTCTGCTTTAAAATGGGCACAGCACAAGAAGGTAAGTCGCCCTGTGCCCAAAACTCTTGACGGGGAGGGTACAATCTTGGAATTATAAGAGTTTGTGCCCCTGACATATCTACCGTGGGCGTTCGGTTGGTTTAAAACTGCCATCCGCAATGAGCCACGCTATTCATAAGATTGTCAGCATGGAGCGCTGTCAATCGCGGCGTTCGCCGCATCACTTTCCACTTATTTCTGGTGCTTATTCTTCAAAGCCGCTTCCACGAATCCCTTAAACAGCGGATGGGGTCTGTTGGGTCTGGACTTCAGCTCGGGGTGTCCCTGGGTGGCTACGAAAAAGGGATGCTCGGTAAGCTCGCACATTTCCACGATACGTCCGTCGGGAGACAGACCGGAGAGGCGCAGACCGTTTTCGGTGAGGACAGCACGGTAGTCGTTGTTGACCTCATAACGATGACGATGTCTCTCGGAGATATTCTCCTGTCCGTAGAGCTGGTAAGCACGGGAATCCTTGTCCAGTACGCAGGGGTATGCGCCCAGTCTTAAGGTACCGCCGATATCTTCCACACCGTTCTGATCCGGCATCAGGGCGATCACAGGATGCGTGGTGTTGGGATCCAGTTCCACACTGTGGGCATCCTTGTAGCCGATGACATTTCTTGCATATTCTACGATAGTCAGCTGCATTCCCAGGCACAGTCCCAGGAAAGGAACTCCATGCGTTCTCGCATACTGAATTGCCAGGATCTTACCCTCAATACCGCGGGAACCGAAGCCGCCGGGTACCAGAACGCCGTTGCAGTCGCTCAATAATTCTTCTACATTTTCCGGTGTTACCGTCTCGGAATCGATCCACTTGATGTGTACGGTTGCATGATTGCTGATACCGCCATGTTTCAAAGCCTCTACCACACTGATGTAGGCATCATGCAGAGAAACGTATTTTCCGACCAGAGCTACCTGCACTTCATCAGTGGGATGACGCAGATCTTCCACCATCTTCTTCCAGTCTGTCAGATCCGGTTCCGGACAATCCAGATGCAGGCATTCGCAGGCTACCTGTGCCAGATGTTCTTTTTCCATAGCTAACGGTGCCTCGTACAGATATTCCACATCCAGGTTCTGCAGTACATGACTCTGAGGTACATTACAGAACAGCGCGATCTTGTCCTTGATGGACTGATCCAGAGGATGCTCACTTCGGCAGACGATGATGTCCGGCTGGATACCCATGCCCTGCAGATCCTTAACACTTGCCTGGGTAGGCTTGGTCTTCAGTTCCTGAGAAGCACTCAGGTAAGGGATCAGTGTTACATGGATCAGGATGGCATTGTCATGACCGACCTCATGTTGGAACTGACGGATGGATTCCAGGAAGGGCTGGCTCTCGATATCGCCTACGGTACCGCCGACCTCGATGATGGCGATGCGGGTCTCATCATCTGTAAAATTGCGGTAGAAACGGCTCTTGATCTCGTTGGTGATATGAGGAATGACCTGAACGGTACCTCCACCGTAGTCGCCACGACGCTCCTTCTGCAATACGGACCAATATACCTTACCGGTGGTAACGTTGGAATTTTTATCCAGGTTCTCATCAATGAAACGCTCGTAATGTCCCAGGTCCAGGTCGGTCTCCGTGCCATCCTCGGTAACGAATACTTCGCCGTGCTGGATAGGGTTCATGGTACCGGGATCAATATTGATATAAGGATCGAATTTCTGCATGGTTACTTTGTAACCTCTCGCCTTCAACAGTCTTCCCAGGGAAGCTGCGGTAATTCCCTTTCCCAGACCGGATACGACTCCTCCGGTCACAAACACGTACTTTACTGCCATAATTTTCTCCTCCTTTTGATATAGTAACTATTCAGACCACATTCGCAAAATCGCTCTTTCAGAGTTTTCTTTTGCTCTGAATAGTTATGCATATAAAAAGAGCGAGAGACTCCCCTTGGGGAGCGCCTTCGCTCAATAACTGCCATAATTTATCGTAGAATGACAAACTGTTTAGTTGTGATACAGCTTCTGGTTCTGATAATGAGGTTCGCATGTCAGATTCACACCTAATTTGCGGAAGGTATTCATGTCGATCTGTGACAGAATCACGCTGGAGTGCACTTCGGAACCCTTCAGATTCTTCAACTGCTCCACAGCAGCCTTCGCAGTATCATCCGTAGCCGCACAGATGGAAAGGGCGATCAGCGTCTCATCCGTATGCAGTCTGGGATTGCGGTTCCCCAGATAATTCGTCTTCAGATCCTGAATGGGTCCGATGGCGGTGGGTGAGATCAGCTGTACTTCGTCCGG
>DJEP01000021.1:9030-48926 GCA_002431915.1 Lachnospiraceae bacterium UBA5895
AGGACTCTGCCGTCCGGAAGCTGAATGGCAGCTGCCGGTTCTCCGGTAGTCTCTGCTTTGATATTGGCTGCGCTTACGACAACACGATCGTCGATGGTGCCCCCTGCCTGCTTCATAAGAAGTTCAAGCTTTAAAATCTGATCGTCACCGGCGGTACCCTGACGCTTCTGGCACAGAGTATTGTAGTAGCGGCGGATGATTTCCTGTTTAGCGGCATCGCGGACTGCTTCATCGTCTACGATACCGAAGCCTGCCATATTGACACCCATGTCAGTAGGAGACTTGTAAGGGCAGCTTCCCATGATCTTCTCGAACATGGCGCTGACTACGGGGAAGATCTCCACGTCACGATTGTAGTTGATCGTGGTCTCGCCGTAAGCCTCCAGATGGAAAGGATCGATCATATTGACATCGTTCAGGTCTGCGGTAGCAGCTTCATAAGCCAGATTCACCGGATGCTTTAACGGAATGTTCCAGATCGGGAAGGTCTCATACTTGGCATAGCCGGCTTTGATGCCTCTCTTGTATTCATGATACAGCTGAGAGAGACAGGTGGCCATTTTACCGCTTCCGGGTCCGGGAGCAGTCACCACCACCAGGGAACGTGTGGTTTCGATATAATCATTTTTGCCGTAACCTTCATCACTCACGATGAACGGAATATTGGAAGGATATCCGGGAATGGAATAGTGACGATATACTTTCATTCCGAGGGATTCCAATTTTTTCTGATATGCAATGGCGCTGGGTTGGCCGGCAAAGCGGGTCAGACACACACTGCCGACATACAGACCGTAGCCACGAAAAGCATCAATCAGACGCAACACATCCAGATCATAGGTAATGCCAAGATCGGAACGAACCTTATTTTTCTCGATATCTGCTGCATTGATAACGATGACGATCTCCGCCTCGTCCTTCAGCTGTGCCAGCATATTGATCTTACTGTCCGGATGGAAACCGGGCAATACACGGGATGCGTGATAATCGTCGAACAGCTTGCCGCCGAATTCCAGATACAGCTTGCCGCCGAATTTCGCGATACGTTCCTTGATCTTCTCAGACTGCATGCTGAGGTATTTGTCATTGTCAAAACCTATCTTGTACACTGCTGACACCTTTCTCTACGGATCTTTGCAACTAAAATCCCATGATGTTCTATTATAGTTTAGTGTTTCCCAAAAATCTACTGGAAAGTAAAATTTTTTTTGGAAATCATTATTATATCTAACAATTTTGGGCAAATAATCACATAATGAGCAATTTTAAACAAAGAGTTAGTTTTCTATAATGAAATTACAGTAAAACAGAACAAAAAAGTTCTGAAAAAGCAAAAAACTATATATGGGAGGGACGCGTTTTGCAATACGGCTATTTCGATAATGAAAAAAGAGAATACGTCATCGACAACGTGGCACTGCCCTGTTCCTGGACGAACTATCTGGGAGTAGAGGATATGGCCGCGGTTATTAATCACACAGCAGGGGGATATTTGTTCTACAAAACACCGGAGTATCACAGAATCAGCCGGTTCCGTGGGAATGGGGTACCCATGGATCGCCCCGGATTTTATGTGTACATCAGAGATAATGAGAAAAAAGACTATCATTCCATTTCCTGGCAGCCGGTGGCCAAGGATCTGTCAAAAGCAAGCTATCGCTGTCGCCACGGACTTTCCTACACAGTATACGAGAGCGAATATGATGGTCTGACATCTTCGCAGACCATGGTCATTCCCAGAGGTGAAAATGTGTTGTTGTGGGATGTGAAAGTGAAAAATACCACGGAGCAGGTGAAAGATCTTTCCTTATTTACTTATATGGAATTTTCTTTCCACCATATCATGATCGATAATCAGAACTTCCAGATGAGCCTGTACTGTGCCGGTTCTTCTTATGAAGACGGTATCATTGAGGAAGATTTGTTCTACGAGGAGCATGGATATCAGTATTTTACCGCTAACTTTACACCGGACGCATATGACTGCGTGAGAGACAAGTTCCTGGGAGTGTACGGTACTGAAGATTATCCTGCGGGATTAGACAGAGCAGTGCTCTCCGGTTCCACAGAACTGGGAGGCAACCACTGCGGCAGCTTACAGAAAAATTTCAAATTACAGCCCGGTGAGGAAGCCCGCTTCGTGATCATGCTGGGAGAGGGCAATCGCGAAGAAGGCAGACGGATCCGTGTAAAATACAGTGACCTGAAGAGAGTGGATGCGGTCTACACTGATCTGGCAGCTTACTGGAAGCAGAAATACGATGCCCTGCAGATCCACACACCAAATGAGGGCATGAACACTCTGATCAATACATGGACATTGTACCAGTCGGAGATCAATGTTATGTTCTCCCGCTTTGCTTCCTTTATCGAAGTCGGTGGACGAGTGGGACTGGGCTACCGCGATACAGCGCAGGATGCCATGACGATTCCTCATTCCAACCCGGACAAGTGCCGCGAGAGAATCGAGCAGCTGTTAAAGGGACTGACCACTACCGGTTACGGTCTGCATCTGTTCTCACCGGAATGGTTTGAAGAGAAAACCGGGGATAAACCGTTCCAGTCACCTACCGTGATTCCGGAGCCGGATAAGCAGAGCATGATCCACGGAATCAAGGATGCATGCTCCGATGATGCACTGTGGCTGGTAGGCGCAGTGGTAGAGTACATAAAAGAGACCGGAGACCTGGATTTTGCAAGAAAAGAGTTCACCTACGCTGACACTTTTGTATTGGGGAATAAGGTAACGGAGAGTGTATATGAACATCTGAAACGGATCCTGGATTTCAGTGCCGAACAGGTGGGCGAGGACGGTATCTGCAAGGGACTTCGGGCTGACTGGAACGACTGCCTGAACCTGGGCGGCGGTGAGAGCGCCATGGTAAGCTTCCTGCATTACTGGGCATTGCAGCATTTTATCACACTGGCTGAGATCCTCGGGGAGAGAGAGGATGCGAAACGTTACCATCAGCTGGCGAATAAGGTAAAGGCTGCCTGTGATGCTGTATTGTGGGACGGCGACTGGTACATCCGCGGCATTACGAAGAACGGGAAAAAGATCGGCTGCAAGGAAGATGTAGAGGGCAAGGTACATCTGGAGTCCAATGCCTGGGCAATTCTGTCCGGTGTGGCAGATCCCGAGAAGAGCGCAAAGACACTGGATACTATCGATGAATATCTGTATACACCTTATGGACTGTTACTGAATACGCCTTCCTATACAAAACCCGATGATGACATCGGATTTGTAACGAGAGTGTATCCCGGATTGAAGGAAAACGGAGCTATTTTCTCCCATCCGAATCCCTGGGCATGGGCGGCAGCCTGTGTCTGCGGCAGAGGCGATCTGGCAATGAAGTTCTACGATGCTCTGTGCCCTTACTGGCAGAATGACAAGATCGAGATCCGGGAATCCGAACCTTATTCCTACTGTCAGTTTATTGCGGGCAAGGATCATACTGCATTCGGCAGAGCGAGACATCCTTTCATGACAGGCAGCGGCGGCTGGTCTTACTTCAGCGCTACCCGCTACATGCTGGGTATCCGTCCGGACTATGACTGTCTGATCATCGATCCCTGCATCCCGGCGGACTGGGAAGGTTTCGAGGTGACCAGAAGATGGAGAGGCGCAACCTACCATATCAAGGTCGAGAACCGCAGTAAGGTCATGCACGGGGTAAAAGAGATCCTGGTGGACGGACATAAGGCAGACAAAGTACCCATATTTCGTGCAGGTACGGAGCATGAAGTATTCGTCACGATGTAAAGTAAGGCTAAAATAAGGCAATAGCAAAACAATAAGGGAACAAAAGCAAAAACAGATAATATATAAGGAGGCAGCATTATGATCAAATTTGGTACCGGTGGCTTCCGAGCCATCATCGGAGAAGATTTCACGAAGGAAAATATTCAGATCCTGTCCAAGGCACTTTGCGACAAGATGAAAAAGGAAGGCGTGGAGAACACCGGAATGGTCATCGGTTATGACAGACGTTTCCTGTCCAAGGAAGCAATGCAGTGGGCAGCTATGGTATTCGCAGCGGAAGGAATCCACACGAAGCTTATTAATAAGTCTGTGCCTACACCGTTAGTAATGTTTTATGTGATGAAGCATGATTACCATTACGGTATGATGATTACTGCCAGCCATAACCCCGCTATCTACAACGGTGTTAAGGTATTCACCTACGGCGGCAGAGATGCGGATGAGAAACAGACCATGGAGATCGAGCAGTTTATCAATGAAGTGACAGATCTGCCTGTGAATGAGATGGATTACCAGAAAGCACTGGAAGCCGGACTGATCGAAGAGATTTATCCTTTGAATGAGTATCTGGACAGCATTATTGCCGCAGTGGATATGGAAGCGATCCGCGAAGCCGGACTTCGTGTGGCATTGGATCCCATGTACGGCGTCAGCGAGACCTCTATCAAGACTGTGCTGATGACTGCGAGATGCGAGGTGGAGACTATTCACGAGCGTCATGATACCTTGTTTGGTGGTAAGCTGCCTGCACCTACAGCGGATACACTGCGTACCTTACAGAACTATGTACTGGACAGAAAATGCGACATGGGAATTGCAACAGACGGTGATGCGGATCGTATCGGTGTCATCGATGAAAAGGGTAACTTCCTGCATCCCAATGACATTCTGGTACTGCTGTACTACTACCTGATGAAATACAAGGGCTGGCACGGTCCTGTAGTCCGTAATATCTGTACTACGCATATGCTGGACCGCGTGGCAGAGAGCTTCGGTGAGAAATGCTATGAGGTTCCCGTAGGATTTAAACATATCTCCGCTAAAATGTATGCAACGGATGCTGTCATCGGCGGTGAATCCTCCGGTGGTCTGACCGTTCGTGGTCACATTAAGGGTAAGGATGGTGTCTATGCTTCCGCACTGTTAGTAGAAATGCTGGCAGTCACCGGCAAAAAGCTTTCCGAGATCATGGAAGAGATCCATGAGCAGTATGGCAGGCTTGCCCTGGAAGAGAGAGACTACCGCTTCAGCCAGGAGAAAAAGGAAGCAATCCAGAAACACTTACTGGAAGAGAAGAAACTGCCTGAGATTCCTTATGAAGTAGATCAGGTGTCCTATTTGGACGGCGTAAAACTCTACCTGAAGAACGGTGGATGGATCTCCATCCGATTCTCCGGTACGGAGCCGTTGCTTCGAATCTTCTGTGAGATGCCGGAAGCGGAGGATGCGAAGAAGCTCTGCGAATTATTTGAGGATTATTTGTCGCTCAAATAGTAAAGAAATTGTCATAATCCAGCTAAAAAGATGGTAACATGGAAGCCTCTGTGTTATCATCTTTTTTATAAGAAGAACTCCGAGGGGGAATAAGATATGAAGACGAAAGAGAAAACATGCAAAAGGAAATCTTTACTCTGGAGCATGCTTTTTTTGCTGCTGTTCGGCTGGTTCCTGCCGTTACTTCTGACCAACGGTATTATGAGCAATATGGCGACGCAGAAGGTACATACCCAAATCGAGCGGTCCGTGACAACCTCTATGGAAAAGGCAGCGGAGATCATGGAGCTGCAGCTGGCGGAGAGCGAGACAGCATCCAAGAATGCTTCCTATCTGAACGTAATCCGGGAAGCATATCTGACTTATCAGGCAGGCGGCAGCAGACGGGATTTCCAAACGACAGTATTCACCTTCCTGGAGCAGCAGTATATGTTCAATAAAAACTGCCAATCTGTGAACCTGGTATTCCGGGAATATCCTGAAGAGATCTATTACACCTACAATAACAGTACCGGCGGAACCTACCGCGATATCACTTATTTCAAGACTTATGTGGCAAAGGATCTGTTGGAAGAGATGGATGACCTGGACACCCGGACGGAACTGCGCAGCTATGGCGGACGCTTGTATATGATCCGTAACCTGGTGGATTCCAAATTCCATCCTTTTGCGATTCTTGCGATTGAGCTGAATGAGGAATCTCTGATGGAGAGTTTAAAAAGTGTTTGGGGTTATGAAAATGCTGCGGTTTATTTGGACGGGGTATACAGTCTCAGCCTGGGAGATGATGCGGACATGCCCTACGGCGAGGAGCAGCAGAACCGACTGGCAGAAAATGGCAGCTTTATAGGGCATGCGAGCGGCAGACAGAACCCTTATGTATATAAGAGGATGAAGTTGTACCATTCCACGTTAGATTGTGTGGTGGAACTGGATCGTTCGGCAATCTATGCGGAGATCACCACCATCCGCTATGTGTATGCAATTCTGGCGGTATTTGCATTGCCGCTGGTATTCATTATTTATAATTTCCTAAACAAATGGGTAAATAAGCCGGTACAGGATCTGATCAAAGTGTTTGACGTGGTGCGGAAGGGAGAGTACGGCACCCAGATCGAGAACATGGCAGTCAGTGAAGAATTCTATCATATGGAAGAATCCTTTAACTATATGTCATCACAGTTAAAAGAACAGTTTGATAAAATCTATATGGAGGAGATTGCTCTGCGGGATGCCAGAATTATGGCACTGCAATCACAGATTAACCCCCATTTTCTGAATAATACACTGGAAATTATCAACTGGGAGGCCAGACTGAACGGTAATATGCGTGTCAGTCAGATGATTGAGTCCCTGTCCACTATGCTGGAAGCCACCATGAACCGGAAAGCCGATCCCTACAATACTGTGGCAGAGGAAATGGAATATGTGGATGCGTATCTCTATATTATCACGCAGCGGTACGGAGAGAAATTCACCTGTCGAAAAGAGATAGATGAGAGCCTGCTGAATTATAAGATTCCCCGCCTGATCGTGCAGCCTATTGCGGAGAATGCCATTGAGCATGGCATGAGCATTACCAGAGAAGGGGAACTGGTGATCCGCCTGTATCGGAAACGGGAGGATCTGTTGTGCATTGAGATTGAGAACAACCGCCCCTTAAGTGAGGAAGATCAGGCGAAGATCCACAGGCTGTTAAATGAGGAACCGGATCCACAAAAGGAGCGCCGTGTAAGCCTGGGAATCCGTAATGTTGACCAAAGACTTCGCATGATGTACGGTTCGGAATGCGGTTTGTTCATCACTAATAACAAAAATAATCATACGGTTAGTACAATTTTGGTCAAAATTGATGAAAGAAGACAACAATAATAGGCAAAAAAAGCCAAGGGCAACAATTTTGATTTCCCCCTATTCATACTATTATATAGTTACAACAGATGAAGAACATCTGCAAAACAAATTTTTTTGGGAGGTATAGTGTATGAAACAATTTATTGCAGCAATGCTGGCAGGTACCATGATTTTCTCTCTTGCAGCATGTGGCAGCCAGCCGTCTGACGGGGGCGTAGAGACGACCGGCACCAAAACAGAAAGTACAACAAGTGCTGAGGAAACAACAGCTACAGCAAAGCCTGTAGAGCTGAATGTAACCACCACCTTCGCAGGCGAAGATGGTAACGCACAGAATTTCAAAAATGCCGTAAAGGCATGGTGTGACAAGACCGGCAACACCGTAGCAGATACATCCGCTACTTCCGATGAGACCTTCAAGACCAGAGTCGTTACTGACTTTGAGACAGGCTCCGAACCTGATGTACTGTTCTTCTTCAACGGTGCGGACGCTAACAGCTTCATCGAAGCAGACAAGGTAGTTCCCATCGACGAGATCCGTGCAGAGTATCCGGATTACGCTTCTAACATGAATGATGATCTGATTGCAGACTCTCTGGTAGACGGTAAGAAATATGCAGTTCCCGTCAACGGTTATTGGGAAGCAATGTTCGTTAACAAAGAAGTCCTGGACGCAGCAGGTGTAGAAGTACCCGGCGCTGATTATACCATGGACATGTTCAAGGAAGATTGCCAGAAGATCAAAGATGCAGGATATACTCCGATTGCAGCAGCTCTGGGCAACATTCCTCATTACTGGTGGGAGTATGCAATCTTCAACCACGACACACCTGAGAACCACGTACATGTTCCCGACAGCATCGAAGATGCATCTTCCTGGGTAGATGGTATGCTGGACATCAAGGAGCTGTATGAACTGGGATATTTCCCCGACAACACCTTATCCGCTACCGATGATGAGACCTTTTCAATGTTCGTAGACGGCAAGGCTGCATTCCTGATTGATGGTTCCTGGAAGGTCGGCGGTATTGTAAATGCATGCCAGTCCGATCCCGAAGATGCTTCTACTCTGGATGCTGACAAGCTGGCTAACTTTACCGTTACCTATGTACCCGGCAATGGTGACAGAAAAGCAACCGACTTAATCGGTGGTCTGTCCATGGGTTACTACATCACCAGAAAAGCATGGGATGATCCCGACAAGAGAGCAGCAGCTGTAGATTTCGTAAGCTACATGACTTCTGACGAATTAGTTCCCGTATTCGCACAGCATACCGCAAGTGCTCTGAAGAACGCTCCCGCTGTAGATGACAGCCAGTTCAATGCTCTGCAGATCGAAGCTATGGATATGATGTCCGGCGTTACTTCCCTGACCGGAGCCGTACAGGACATCTTCATGGGTGACTGTCGTGTGACTACCTTCGATGGTATGCCTGAGATCGTAACCGGCAAGCTGGATGCAAGTGAAGCAGTAGAAGAAGGACTGAAGCTGTATCACGCACAGCAGTAAAATAAAACAGATTTCTTGTTCAGCCGGGGGATAAAACCTCCGGCTGATTTCAACAGGAAAGTGAATGGAGGAAGCATATGGGAGCAAGTATATACAAGAATAAGAAACCGGCAATAATTTTTCTGATCCCCGCCTTTCTTTTCATGATTGTCTATTTGTATTACCCGTTCTTACAGAATATCTGGAATAGTTTTCAGAATATACGACAGCTGGGAAGCAGAGGAGAAGGATTCCTGGATCCCTGGTACAGCAATTATGTAGAGATGTTTCATGATGAAGTCGTGTGGATTTCCCTGAAAAACACTCTGATCATGATGCTGGTTACGCTGGTGGGTCAGGTGGGAATCGCCATTGTCCTGGCATTGATGGTAGATAATATTGCACACGGGAAACACTTTTTCAAGACGGTATACTTCTTCCCTATCGTGATCTCCGCTACCGCACTTGGTCTGTTGTTTAACCTGATCTTCCTGTATGACAAGGGTATGCTGAATCAGATCCTGGAAAAACTGGGAAAGGTCGGACTGACAGACTGGAAAGGTGAGGGAATCGCACTTTTCACTATGATGCTGCCGGTTATGTGGCAGTATGTGGGATTCTATTTTGTAATCCTCATTACGGGACTGAATAATATCTCCGATGAATTGTACGAAGCAGCACGAATCGACGGTGCTTCTACATTCCAGAAAGTAAGATACATATCCATACCGTTGTTACACAATGTAATCTGCACCTGCAGCGTCCTGGCAGTCACCGGTGCCCTGAAAGTATTTGACCTGCCCTGGACCATGTTCCCGAAGGGAATGCCGCTTAAGAGCACCTTCCTTACCGGAACTTACATGTACTATCATACCATGGAGACCAAAAATGTTGATTACGGTTCCGCACTGGCAGTACTGATCGTAGTTCTCGGTATCGTACTGGCTAAGGTGGTAAATGCCATCTTTAAAGAAAAAGATTACTAGGAGGGAAAGCCATGAAGAAGAAAATATCTATCGGATCTATATTGGTATACCTGTTCCTGAGCATCTGGGCTTTTACTACGATTTATCCCATCATCTGGGTCATCCAGAACTCTTTCAAGGCGAAGGATAAAATCCTGGCAGATTCCTTCTCTCTTCCGGTGGGAGATCTGTTCACCACAGCCAACTACCGCAAGGCATTCGGTAATCTGAATATCTTCGGAGCTTACCGCAACAGTATCTTCATCTCCATGATGGTGTCACTGATCGTAATCCTTCTGGCAGGTATGGCAGCTTATGCGCTGGCAAGATATTGCTTCCGGGGAAGCAACTTCCTGTATTCCATGGTAGTGTCCGCTATGATGTTCCCGGTATTTGCCACCATTATCCCGGTGTTCTCCATGGAGACCTCTTGGGGGATCGTCAATACCAGCAGCTGGTGGCTGACCATGTTGTCCGTGATCCTGCCGCAGGTGGCCGGTAACCTGGCATTCTCCATCGTGGTACTGTCCGGATATATGAAGAGCCTGCCCCTGGAACTGGAAGAAGCAGCGTACATGGAAGGCTGTAACGCTTTCCAGATCTACTTCAAGGTCATCATGCCGTTGACCAAGCCTTCCTTCGCTACGGTCGCCATCTTCGCATTCCTGTGGAGCTATAACGATCTGTTTACCCAGATGTTCTTCCTCCGTCGTCCGGAGATGCGTACCATCACCAGACTGCTGAACGAACTGACCAGCCAGGAAGGCACGAACTACGGACTGATGGCAGCCGCTGTTACGCTCGTTGTGGTACCGGTTGTAATCGTGTACATTTTCTTACAGAAATATATCATAAAAGGAATGACAGCAGGTGCCGTTAAGGGGTAAGATGTTATTAAGCAAAAATTTATCGCAGCCAAATATTGCGAATGGGGTTCTGCTTAATAACAAAGGATTTTATGAGAGGTGCTGCTATGTACAAGGTAGTAATTATTGATGATGAACCGCTGATCGTGGAAGGATTATCCAGAAGTATTCCCTGGGAACGCTGGAATTGTAAGGTCGTCGGATTCGGTTATAACGGAATCGAAGGGATGGAAGTGATCCGCAGGGAAAAGCCTGCCATCGTCATCTCCGATATCAGTATGCCGAAAATGGACGGTCTGACCATGATCGCCGGTCTGAAATCAGAATTTCCGTACATGCAGGTGTCTATTCTTACGGGGTATCGTGAATTTACATATGCGCAGGAAGCAATCCGGCTTGGGGTGTCGGCGTTCCTGCTGAAGCCATCCAAAATGGATGAGTTGTACGAAGCTATTGAAAACATGACGGAGAAGCTGAAGATGTTCCCCATGGAAGAGGGAGAGATAGAGGAACATACCGAGGAAGACGGGGATGACTCCGTCCTGTACAATAGTGAAGCGAATAATTTTGTAGTGACCAAAGCACTGGAATATATCAAAGAGCATTCCAGAGAACGAATCCAGTTAGCGGATGTGGCGGATCACTGTTATGTGAGCCAGTGGCATCTGAGCAAACTGTTAAATAAGCATACGGGCGAGAATTTTTCCGTCGCCCTGAACAAAGCACGAATTGCGGAAGCTAAGGAACTGTTGCAGGATCCTTCCCGCAGAATCTATGATATCGCAGAAGAAGTGGGATTCCAGGATCTGGCCCATTTCTCCCGGGTATTCAAAAAGCTGGAAGGAATCTCAGCCAATGAGTATCGAAATACTTTAAGCTGAGCCTGTGATCGTCTATGAGAGTTCCTTATGCATGACCTTTGGAGCGTGCAGGAGGAGACGAATATGAGAGTTTATTGTGCGAAGAATTACGAGGAAGCATCCACACTGGCGGCAGACCTGATCGCTGCACAGATTTTATTAAAGCCGGACAGCGTGCTGGGACTGGCAACAGGCTCCACACCCATCGGTGCTTACCAGAGACTGATCGCAAAATACGAAGCCGGAGAGCTGGATTTCTCTCAGGTGAAGACCATGAACTTAGACGAATACAGGGGGCTGGATGCGGAGAATCCCAACGGATACCGCTACTTCATGAACCATCAGCTCTTTGATCATGTAAATATAAGAAAAGAAAACACTAATGTTCCCGACGGTAAAAAAGATCCCGCCCAGGCCTGCGGGGAATATGATGCCAAGCTGGAGCGCACCGGCGGTATTGACTTACAGCTGTTGGGACTGGGACATAACGGACACATCGGCTTTAATGAGCCCGCGGAGGAATTCTCCAAGACCACACACTGCGTGGATCTGAGCGAGAGTACCATCGAGGCGAATGCCAGATTCTTCGATTCCGAGGATGAGGTTCCCAAGCAGGCATACACCATGGGCATTCAGTCTATCATGCAGGCGAGAATGATCCTTATTATGGCATGCGGAGCAGATAAAAAGGAGATCGTAAAAAAAGCGTTCCGGGGACCGATCTGTCCCCAGGTTCCCGCTTCAGTATTACAGCTTCACAATAACGTGATTCTGGTGGGCGATGAAGCCTGCCTCGGCTAAACTTAAGGAGGGGACAAAATGGCAGCAGAGGATGTAAAACAAGGAAAACAGATAAAAGAAGTAAAAGGGTTATTATATACTGCGGATTATGAGTTCCGTCCGGGCAGAATCCGCATCGCGGGAGACCGGATCGCAGAAGTGGACTTCTGCACGGAGGGAGAGTTAAGTGAAGCAGAGCGCGAGACGCTGGTGCTGCCCGGACTGGTGGATATACATTTTCACGGGGCAGCGGGATATGACTTCTGTGATGGGACACAGGAAGCGTATCGTGCCATTGAAGCCTATGAGAACAGCCACGGGATCACCAGTATCTGCCCTGCAACCATGACGCTGCCGGTAGAACAGTTAAAACAGATTCTGACAGAAGTGTCGAAAGATAAACCGGACAGCCTGGTGGGAGTACATCTGGAAGGACCTTTTATTAATAAGGCGAAAAAGGGTGCCCAGAAGGAAGAATATGTCATCCCTCCCAGTGTGGAAGTGCTGAAGGAATTACAGAAATGCGCGAAGGGACTGGTAAAGCTGGTATCCATCGCACCGGAGACAAAAGGAGCCATCGACTGTATCCGGGAACTGGGGAATGAGTTCCATTTCTCCATCGCACATACCATGTCAGATTATGATACGGCAGTGAAAGCGATCCAGGCAGGAGTCAGGCACATTACCCACCTGTATAATGCCATGCCCATACCGACCCACAGAGAACCCGCCGTGGTGGGAGCCGCAGCGGATGACCCGGAGGTCATGCCGGAGCTGATCTGTGACGGCATCCATATCCACCCCTGTGTGGTAAGGAATACCTTCCGCCTGTTCGGTGCACACCGCATGATCCTCATCAGTGACAGCATGCGTGCCGTAGGCATGGAGGACGGACAGTACACCCTGGGCGGTCAGGACGTTACCGTACGCGGTCCCTTAGCTACTCTGGCAGACGGAACCATTGCGGGAAGCGCCACGAACCTGTATGACTGCATGCGTAAGGCAGTGGAGATGGGAATCCCGAAGGAGCAGGCAATCCGTGCGGCTACCATCAATCCCGCAGTCAGCATCGGAGTCCAGACCGAGGTCGGATCCCTGGAAGCAGGAAAATACGCCAATATCGTAATTGCCGACAAAGAGTTGCATCGCCGTCAGGTCATTCTGAAGGGCGTGAGTCTATAATTGTTTGTTGTGAGTTGTTTGTTGCAGGCAGATGCCCGGAAATTTACTGATTTTAGTAAATTCCGGGCATTTGTCTGTTTTTGGGCTTCGGAATTTTACAGAAGAGAGAGGTGTTTTTTACAGAATTTTACAAAAATTTACACATACATGGTATTTGCGGAAATCCTTTTTGGCTATGATAAAGCACAGATAAAACGTGAGGCGAAAAAGAATGACAGCACAGACAGCAACGACAAAAAACAACGGCAGCATAGCACAGAACAACAGAAGACCGGTCCTGAGACGACCGGGGAGACGGAAGAAAATTCCGGTATTACCGTATCTGTTGATTCTGCCGGCTATGCTGCTTTTTATTGTATTTAATTATTACCCCTTTTTTAAGGCGATTTTCTTATCTTTTACATTGACGGACAAGACAGGACACTTTGCCAAGTGGGTCGGGGTGTCCAACTGGATCCGGATCCTTGGGAAAAGTTCTTTTTGGCAGGTGATCTGGATCACGGTGAAGATGGCGGCAATCAATCTGGTATTCACTTATCTGATTGCCTTATTGTTCGCACTGCTGGCAATGAAGAAGACCCGGTTTTCCAAAATCTATCAGACGATGTACGCTTTGCCTATGGCAATCGCTTCCTCTCCGGCGGCAGCAATTTTTCTGTTTATCTACCGGCAGAAAAATGGTCTCCTGAATGAACTGTTAGGCGGAGCGGAGATCGGGTGGACCACACAGATGCCCTATGCACTGTGGGCGGTATGCGCCATGACGATCTGGATGCACGTGGGAGTAAGCTTCATCTTCCTGCTGGTGGGATTCCGCAATGTATCGGAGGAGGTGCTGGAGAGCGCCAGACTGGACGGCGCAGGTCCGTTGCAGAGGGTTCGGTATATTCTGCTTCCTATGTCGTCATCTCAATTATTTTTTGTATTGTTTTTGAATATATCCGGTTCGTTCCGGTGTTTTGCGCAGATCAAACTTCTGACAAACGGCGGACCTGCCAACGGAACGAAGAATCTGATCTACTATATTTACGAAAATGCCATTATCAACGGGAGGTTTGAAACAGCATGTGTACAGGCGATGTTTCTGTTTCTGTTAATACTGATTTTAACGGGAGTACAGTTTGCACTGGAGAAAAAGACCGTATTTTATCAATAACATCAATAATAAGAAAGGTATTGCCGGAGATTATCAAGACGCTTCTGGGGCTGGCATTTATTGCACCACTGATCATAGGCATCCTGTTTTCCTTTCAGAGTGAGCAGGAGCTGGGAACCTATCCGCTGCATCTGTTATCAGATGCTCCTACATTACAGAACTACAGAGAAGTTATCAGCGCAGTACCGCTTTTCAGTTATCTGCTGAATTCCGGAATCGTATGTCTGATCTCCATTGCAGCGCAGATCGTGATCGCCTGCCTGGCAGCCTACGGATTTGTATTTTTTGAATTCCCGATGAAAAAGCTGTTGTTCAGCCTGGTGCTGATGACAACAATGATTCCGGGAGAAGTTGTGGTGATCACGAACTATACCACAATCCAGAGCCTGCACCTGACGAATACTTACGCAGGACTGGTGGTGACTTCGCTGATCTCCGGAACGTCTATTTTCCTGATGCGTCAGTTTTTTATGACCATCCCCAAGGATTACAGGGAAGCGGCTGTACTGGACGGCTGTGGGGAAATGCGTTTTCTGTTCCATATTATATTACCGATGTCCAAGCCCACGATCTCGTCCATGGCGGTATATCTGTTCGTTCAGATCTACAATCAGTTCTTTTGGCCGTTACTGGTGACGAATACGGAGAAAATGCGGACGATTCAGATCGGCATCTCCATGCTGGTCACCGGGGATGTGGTAAATTACGGACATATCCTGGCAGGAGCGGTGATAGCGATTATTCCCGCAATGATGATTTATATCATCGGACAGGATTATATGATCCGGGGCATGACTTCCGGAGGCGTAAAGGGATAATGGCGCGGATGCGCGCTTTATCATAAAAATACACACTATAGCTATAGAAAAAATAATGCCAAGAGGCAGAGGAGTAAAAGAAAAAATGAGAAGAAAAGTTGCAATCGCGACAGTAGTAGCTATGATGCTGGGACTTACCGCATGTGGAAATGCAGATACACAGCAGACCGTAAGTACCGCACAGGAATCACAGACCACAGAGTCCGCTGCAGGTACTGAACAACCCCAGGCTCCCGCAGAGCCTACCGAGGTGGTATGGTGGACCTACTTCGGAGATACCAATATCGGCTATCTTCAGAATGTGATCGACGCTTTTAATGAGAGCCAGCAGAATTACCATGTGACAATTGAATATCAGGGAAAACAGTCCGAAATGAACGCAAAAATCCAGTCTACCGCACAGCAGGATCTGCCGGCATTGTTCTCCGGAGCAGTAGAGAATGTGGCAATGTATGCGAATGCCGACTATTGTGCAGACCTGCAGCAGTATATTGATAAAGATACCGACGGCTGGAAAGAGTTAGAGGATACCTGGGATGCCATCCGCAGCGCATATTGCGACAACGAAGGCAACCAGATCGGTTATCCTATCGGTTACAGCTATCCCGGTGTATATTACAATGCGGATATGTTCAAAGAAGCGGGAATCGATCCCACAAGCGTAAAGAGTTATACCGATCTGTATGAAGTGAGCAAACAGCTGGTAGACGGCGGCTATACCAAATACGGTATCGGATTCCATGCAGACGGTTTCTATTTCAATGCAGCGCTGGGAAGAGAGGGACTGCAGGCATATGACAACAATAACGGTCTTGGTGCCGATGCTATTACAAAGTGTCTGTATACCAGCGATGAGAAGGTAGATGCAGCCATCACCAATATGCTGGGTGTATACCAGAAGCTCCATGCTGAGAATCTGTGTGTTCCTTACGGCTCCGATTATCAGGCAGAGATCATTCCTCAGCTGGCTTCCGGCGACTGTGCAATGATGATGGGTGTGGTATCCATGACCACCAAAGTACTGGATTCCGTGAACGGCGCTTTTGAAGTAGGGATTCTGCCGATGCTGTCCGCAACAGAAGACGGTAAGAGAACCGGAGAGCCTGCTGGCGGTACCGGAACTTTCATCGGCAACAACGGCAATGCAGATCAGATGCAGGGCGCTTATGAGTTCATCAAGTTCGCAAGTACCGGGGATCAGGCGGCATATTTTGCAACCCAGACCGGTTACCTGGCACCGAATCAGGAAGCTTACCAGAGCGATGTATATCAGGATTATGTGAAGAATACTTTTCCTGCAGTATCCACAATCTACGAATCTCTGGCAGCCAGCGATGACTCTGCGACGAACCCTTACATCCCAATCTCCAATGAGATGAAGGCAGCTAACAGCCTTGCCATTGAGACTGTGGCAGCAGACCCCAAGGCAGATATTCAGGGTGTGATCAAGACCGCGGAAGAGAGCATTCAGGAAGCGATTGACCTGTACAACCAGTCTAATCAATAAGATTTGAAATAACGAAACAAAAATAGGGAAAATGTCGGGGCCGGTGGCAGCGGATCCCCGGCATTTTCTTATTCCGATAAAACACAGAGAATATAGGAAGGAAGAGTTATGGAAATGCAAAAACGAAAGAAAAGGATTTTAGTATTTTCCGTGGATGCCATGGTGTGTGAAGATCTGGAAAAACTATTGCAACTCCCAAACGGAAAAAAATATCTGGCGAAAGGATGCCTTGCGGAAAAGGGAATGCGGACCATCTATCCTTCCGTGACTTATCCGGCACATGTCTCCATGCTTACGGGATGTTACGCGGGAACCCATGGAGTTACCAGTAATTTCGCTTTTACGACAGCGGATAAGGAACAGAGCTGGCGCTGGTCCGGCGGATATAGGGTGGATGATATATTTCATGCGGCAAAAAGAGCGGGATACACAACGGGTTCCGTGTCCTGGCCGGCTACAGCGAATCATCCGGACATAGACTGGCTGATGGCGGAGTACTGGATGCCGAAGGAAGGAGATACTCTGCGCAGCAGTTTCGCGGATGCCGGCTCCAGTCCGGAGATGCTGGATATTATCGAGGCGAATGCAAAATATCTTCCGGAAGGATATGAGCAGGGCGGCAGGAAGAACTTCATGAAATGGCCCGAAGAGGATGATTTCGTCATTCATGTGGCGAGTCAGGTGATTAGAGAGCATGCACCGGAGGTTATGTTCGTACATATCGGTATGTTTGATTCTTTCCGTCATGCAAACGGTGTGTTCGGTCCGCATATTGACCGGGCACTGGATTATCTGGACCGTTACATTGGGGAGCTGATGGATGCCTGCAGAATCGCCGGAGTCCTGGAAGATACGAACCTGATTCTGGTAAGTGATCACGGACAGCAGAACATCCGCAGAGTCATCAATCTGAATGTCCTGCTCGCGGATCAGGGGCTGTTGCGGGTGGACACAGAGGGGAAGATCATCTCCTGGGATGCTTTCAGCTTTTCCAATGCCATGTCGTCACTGATCTATCTGCGGAATCCCGGGAATAAAAAGCTGCAGGAGAGGGTGTACCGGGAGCTGATGGCTTATTGTGAGGAAGGCATTTACGGAATCGGCAGAGTGTTTACCGCGGAAGAAGCGGAGAAAGAGGAACACTTAAAGGGAGACTTTTCTTTTGTGGTAGAGAGTGATGGATATACCTCTTTTGCGGATAAAGCAGTAAGACCGTTAGTCGTGGGATTTGATGACAGAGATTACCGGTTTGGGCACGCAACCCACGGATATCTGCCGGACCGGGGAGCACAGCCGGTATTTGCAGCACAGGGACCGGATATCCGGGAAGGCATCGTACTGGAGAGAGGGAAAGTGGTGGATGAGGCACCTACCTATGCCAGTCTGTTGGGTGTGACGCTGCGGGATGCCGAAGGACAGCCTATGAAAGATTTTTTAAAGGCGTGAAAGGAAAAAGGGTATGAAGATATATTTGGTACGTCATGGAGAGACGGACTGGAATCTGCAGGAACGGATGCAGGGGCAGGCGGACAACGAACTGAATGACACAGGAAGAAAACAGGCGCAGATTGTCGCCGATAAGCTGCGAGAAATTACATTTGATGCCGCGTTCAGCTCGACACTTTGCCGGGCAGTCACTACGGCAGAGATCATTCTCGGACCGCAAAAGGATCTGCTACAGCAGGATGCAAGAGTCATGGAGATCGGTTTCGGACCCTGGGAAGGGGAGAAAATAGCCAGAGTTATGGATGAAGTGCACCCACTGCATAATTTTTTTGCAGGACCGGACCGGTATTTTCCGCCGGAGGGGGCAGAGAGTTTTTACCGGCTCTATGAGAGAAGCGAGGAGTTCATGAATGAAGTTATATTTCCGCTGGAAAATCAGTGTAAAAATGTACTGATTGTTGGACACGGGGCGTGGAACCGGAGTATACTGAATCCATTGAAACAGATCGCACTGGCAGATTTTTGGGCACAGCCGTTGGAGAACTGTGCGGTGGAAGTTCTGGATCTGTCGGGGAATCAACTGTCAATGTCGGAAATATAATCGGAAGAGCAATCAGAAGAGTAATCAGTAAAAGGAAGTATACTTGTGAAAATCAACAGAAAAGAGCTTACAATAGAAGGCTTACAGGAAGAATATTATTTTCTGCATGTTACAGATATCCATGTCGGGCGCGAAAGCCTGACAAGAGATGGCATCAGCGCTGCGGATAGGCTGAAGGAATATGTAGAATATGCCAATGAGGAACAACTCTCGGGAGTCCTTCTCACCGGAGATATTATCGACAATCCGTCCCCGGAAAATCTGACCTTGCTGAAAATGCAGCTGGAGACATTGCGGGTGGCTTACCTGTATATTCCGGGGAATCATGACTGGGCATTTGCGGACGACTATCATACGGATGCTGCAATTCGCAGGGACTGGCCGCTTTTGCAGCCTTTTTGCCAGGGAGAGGAGACTTTTCAGGTGAAAAAGACCGGCGAGATCACCTGGATCGGTATCGATAATTCCATAGATATGTACTGGCAGGGAACGGCAGAGAAACTTCGGAAAGCACTGGAGAATCCGCAGAATGACAAAGTTATTATTTTACAGCATATTCCTTTTGGCTGCGGGACACTTGCACAGGCGAGCCTGCATAGATGGGGGAAAGTGCTGACCCTGGGAGGAAATCTGCCGGAACAGGGAACCTGTAAGGAACCGGATACGGACAGAAGAGAGGACATACGAGAGATCATACAGAGTGCAAAGAACGTAAAAGCTTTGATCTGTGGGCATCTGCATACGGATCATGTGGATCTGCTTACGGAGAAAATTCCGCAATATGTATCGAATGAGTCCTGCTTTGGGGAAGTGGCATTATTCCGGATCCACGGTTAAATGGTCCGAAAACAGCCAGTTTTTCATAGTTTTTTCATATTTGAGCTATTGATTTATCCGCAGGTTATCTCTATAATAAAGTAGGTTTATTGTCTCGGAAGATCGGAATATGAGAATATTAAATTATAGAAGAAATAGAGACAATAGAATAACACAGAAAATGGAGATAACATGAAAAACATATTCAGGCTATACAATGACGGGTATGGTCCCGGTAACGGAACCCCCGGCAGCGGCAATAACGGCAGCAACGGCGGAAATGGCAATAACGGCAACGGAGGCGGCAACCGTCCCCCGAAGAGACCCAGTACGCTGATGATGATCCTGTCGGCGCTCATTACCATTATTTTCGCATTAATGCTGTACAATTCGATATTCGGGACAGATAAGAGCACAGAAGTACCCTATACCGAATTCCTGAAGGACCTGGAAGCCGATAAGGTGGAAGCGGTAAATGTCAATAAGGAAAACGGCGTGATCACGGTGCGGCTGAAGCAGGAGGCAACACCGACACCGGAGCCGAACAGCTATATTAATTTCTATGGAATCACGCAGAAGGCAATGCAGTCTTCCCAGACCGTATATTACACAATGCTGATGGAGGACCTGGATACCCTGACTGCGAGGCTGCAGGAGCACGATGTGCAGGGAACCCGTGTCAGCAGCGATGTACTGGATACAGTGGTACAGTTCCTGATCACATTTGTACTTCCGTTAGTACTGCTCTGGGTGCTGGCGGGCTTCCTGTTCCGCAGAATGGGCGGCAGCGGCGGTCCCATGGGTGTCGGCAAGAGCAATGCCAAAGTATATGTACAGAAGGAGACCGGTGTTACTTTCAAGGATGTAGCCGGTGAAGACGAAGCGAAGGAATCTCTGGTGGAGGTCGTGGATTTCCTGCACAATCCCCAGAAATATTCCAAGATCGGTGCGAAGCTTCCCAAGGGCGCACTGTTAGTAGGACCTCCCGGAACCGGTAAGACCCTGCTTGCAAAGGCAGTGGCAGGTGAAGCACATGTGCCGTTCTTCTCCCTGACGGGTTCTGATTTTATTGAATTGTATGTAGGTGTGGGTGCCAGCCGTGTCCGCGACCTGTTTAAGGAAGCTACCAAGAATGCACCCTGTATCGTATTTATCGATGAGATCGATGCTATCGGACGAAGCCGTGATTCCAAGTACGGCGGGGGCAACGAAGAGAGAGAACAGACGCTGAACCAGCTGCTGTCCGAGATGGATGGTTTCGACAGTTCCAAGGGTATTCTGATCCTGGGTGCGACGAACCGTCCGGAGATCCTGGACAAGGCATTGTTACGTCCCGGACGTTTTGACCGTCGTATTATCGTGGACAAGCCGGATCTCAAGGGACGTGTGGAGATCCTGAAGGTACATGCCAAGGATGTGAAGATGGATGAGACCGTAGATCTGGAAGCCATCGCACTGGCGACCAGCGGAGCGGTAGGTTCCGATCTGGCGAATATGATCAACGAGGCGGCTATTAATGCTGTCAAGGAAGGCAGAGAATTCGTCAGCCAGAAGGATCTGTTTGCAGCTGTGGAACAGGTACTGGTAGGTAAAGAGAAAAAAGACCGCATCATGAGCAAGGAAGAGCGCAAGATCGTATCCTACCATGAAGTGGGTCATGCACTGATCAGTGCCCTGCAGAAAAATTCCGAGCCGGTACAGAAGATCACCATCGTACCCCGTACTATGGGGGCTTTGGGATATGTCATGCAGGTACCGGAGGAAGAAAAATACCTCAATACCGAGGCGGAGCTTCGGGATATGCTGGTAGGTCTGGTGGGCGGACGTGCTGCGGAGGAAGTGGTATTCGATACCGTGACCACAGGCGCAGCCAACGATATTGAAAAGGCTACTTCTATTGCCCGTAACATGATCACCCGTTACGGTATGAGCAAACGTTTCGGACTCGTCGGTCTGGCTACTGTAGAGAGCCAGTACCTGGAGGGCAGAACCGCTCTGAACTGCAGTGATGAGACGGCAGCAGCCATTGATGAAGAAGTTGTAGCCATGATCAAGGAAAGCTATGATCAGGCATTGCAGATGCTTCGTGAGAACAGAGAACTGATGGATAAACTGGCAGCGTTCCTGATCGAGCGCGAGACCATCACCGGTAAGGAATTCATGGAGATCTTCCGCAGAGAGAAAGGACTGCCTGATCCTGAGGAAGAGAAGAAAGATGTGACAGGCACCGAGACAAAGACACCTGCAGAAACAAAGGCTGCAGACAGTGCAGTAAAGGGCAGCAGCGTGGATGTGACCATCGGTGAGCAGGTCATGACCTCCACAGATCCCACATTTAAGCCGCTTGCTTTTGAGGACAGTCAGCAGGAAGAAAGAGAACAGACAGCAAAAGAGCAGACCACATCGGATAGTGAGACACAAGTAACCGGCGGAGAAGCCGCCAAGAGTGAAGCGGTTACGGAGAAGGCTGATAATGGGACAGAGACTTCTGAAGAACTGAAGGATCCCAAAGATCCCAAAGATCCTCCCCAGGGACCGGTGGGATTGTTTTCCCACGGAACACTGTCATAACGGACCGGTGGAAGCGGTTAAATAATGAAGACTTGAAATGAAAACACAACTATGATAAAATGACTTTAATTTAAACTGAAGTTTAGATTAAAGTCATTTTTGATGGAGACGTTATGGAATATATACAGAGAGAGCTAGAAAGAAAATTTTTAAAAATGAATTCTGTTTTCAAGGTAATCCTCGTGACAGGTGCCAGACAAGTAGGAAAAACTACAATGTTAAAACATCTGGCAGAGAGTGAGAACAGAACATTTGTTACAATGGACGATGCAAGAAATCGTGAGTTGGCAAGAAGAGATCCGAAGCTTTTCTTTCAAATGTATCAACCACCGATTTTGATTGATGAAGCACAGAAAGCACCAGAATTATTTGAGACAATCAAACAGATGTGTGATGAAACAGAAGAGAATGGCTTATTCTGGCTGACCGGTTCCGAAAGCAGAAAACTGTTAAAAGAAGCAGGCGATTCTTTGGCAGGGAGAATCTGTATTTTGCGGATGTATAGCCTTTCACAGAGAGAAAAGCAGGGGTTGGCCGATATAGGAGAACTGCCTTTTTCATTTGAAGCTTTGAAAAGAAGAGAACAACATTTTGGCAAAAATAATATTGGTGATATGTATGAGCATATCTGGAAGGGCGGAATGCCGGGTACTTTGCAGATGGATGCAGAGCAGAGATATGAATATTATGAATCCTATATCAACACCTACCTTCTGAGAGATGCAGTGGACGACAACGGAATTACAGATACAGTTGGCTTTCGCAGAGTGCTGGCGGCGTGCGCATCATTTATCGGAAATCTGGTAAATTATACAGATATTGCGAATGCCGGAGGTGTATCCGTTGTAACAGTAAAAAAATGGATGAAGATACTGCAGAATATGGGTATCATTTTTTTGCTGGACACGTATGCCAATAATGAACTGAAAAGATTAGTGAAAACACCAAAATTGTATTTTTGTGATACCGGTCTTGCAGCGTATCTGTCCATGTGGACGAGCAAAGAAGTCCTGATGAATGGCGCAGCAAGTGGACATTATTTTGAAAATTATGTGGTAGGTGAATTGCTTAGGGGCTATTCCTATTCGGAGAAAAAAGTAAATTTGACATACTACAGAGATACCAATCAGAAAGAAATTGACATGGTGATTGAAGAAGCCGGTATTGTTCATCCGGTGGAGATCAAAAAAGCAACGAATCCGGAAAAAAGGGTGGTAAAAGCCTTTAAAGTACTGGAAACGACAAATAATACAATGGGAATGGGCGTTGTTATATGTATGACTGATACCGTATTTCCCATAGATGAAAATAATGCTATGATTCCATGTAATATATTGTGATAATTCAGTTGATTATTTCGTAAGATTGCTTTATCATAATAAAGTGTCGGGAGATATGCCGACAGACTGCATAACAGTCAGATCGCAATGAGGAGGTAATACCGAAATGTTAAAACAGTTATCCATTTATGCTGAGAATAAAAAAGGAGCCCTGCGTGCCATGACCAATGCACTGTATGAAGCAGGCATTAATATCTGGGGTTCTGTTACCAACGACGGCGCGGAGTACGGCATCAACCGTATGGTTGTCTCCGATCCCGACAAGGCAAAAGAAGTCCTGACGGAGAAAGGCTACCTCTGCCGCTTCGTGGATGTCCTGGCAGTAGAGATCGAGGATAAGCCCGGTGCATTGAACACCCTGCTGAGCGCTCTCCTGGACAGCAATGTCAATGTGGATTACACCTACCTGTCCTTCAACCGTGATTCCTCTACCCCCGTTATGATCCTTCATACCGCGGATCCCGAGGAAGTGGAGATCTGCCTGAAGGCGAAGGGATTCAAGATGGTATAGCACCAGCGTCCATGCAAAAACAAAAAGTGAAACACTCCGCGGGAGCTTGCTCTCGGCGAAGCGTTTCACTTTTTGTTTTTATACGGCGAAAGCCGTCCATTCGCAGATGCGCAGCATCTGCGAATGGGGCATGGAAAACAGCTATCTTTTGATATCTGTTTTTTTGAAAAATTCATCTATTGTATCAACTTTTATGGCAAGTTTGAACCATTCCGTCTGTTTTTCCGGACGAGTTTCGCGTCGAATGCTATTTTTTTGTTCTTCGGAGAGATCTCCCTTTTCTTCTAAAAGAGATATCACACCGTCAGCCAGTCCCATGGCTTTTCCATAATCAAATTCCGCTTTGCGGATTAATTTTTCTTCTTTTTCCTTGTCATATTCAAAAATACTCACCTTCAACACCTCCGCGCGGTTATGCGATAGGAAATCTGTCAAAATTCCTTCCTGAATACATTCAGTTATGGCTAAGTTTACTGCCTTGTTAAGAGACATTACAGTAGCGTATTTACGTACTCTGGTTACATATTGAGAATATTCCCATAAAACATGACAGCTTTTCAAAAGATCAAAATTGTGATCGGAATTAATGTTCAACATAGTAACCTTTAATTCCAAATCCGGATTTTCAGAGTGGCTTTCGTAGGCGTCAGAGAGGCGTAACTCTAAACGATCCGGGATATTTTCATCAGTACCATTATAAAATACAAGGAACTTTGGAGTCGGTATAGTCTGTAAGGTAGACGAATACAAAGTTCTTTGATTTATGAGAGACTGATATTCGCTTGCAATATAAAACAGATCACGCAAGGGAATATTTGGATTATAGGTAGACTGATGTTCATACAAATAGAGTCCGGTTTCCAATACAAAAGCAAGATCGTTTTTCATGCCCATATAGATAGCGTTTTCCAACGTTACAATGTTAAGAGCCTCCGGATTCTGATAATGTGCTCCTGCTATTGCATTATACAGTGAAAGCAGATTCTTTTTGTCAGAAAAAAGCCATCGGAAAATGGTATCCTTATAGTTCCGGTTTACCGGGAGAGAGCGATTGTCATGTTTCCTTTTCATAGGGACCTCCTGTTCTTATGGTTAGCACATGAAAACAAGAGGAATGATCCTACTCCATATCCGCTATCATTCAATGTACTATGCATGTAAATGTGGTGTAAAAGCATAGAATCCATTGAAACGATCATAGATAGGAAGACCAGCTTTCGCTGTCTGAATTGTAGAATATATGCTTTGAGCTGATTATAGCAAACGATGTTGGAATTTACAAGGTATAATAAAAATTCCTGGTTGTATTTTTTGACAGAATCGGTATGATAGAAACAAGTGAGGAAATATTTATGTTCAACGTGGAAGAAGAGTTAAAAAAGCTCCCGCGCAAGCCGGGAGTATATATCATGCGGGATGACAAGGATGTCATTTTGTATGTGGGAAAAGCAATCAACCTGCACAATCGTGTAAGGTCTTATTTTCGTGAGAATATCGGCAGAGGTCCTGCGATTGACCAGATGGTGTCTCTGATTGCCCGATTTGAATATATCGTGACGGATTCGGAGCTGGAGGCACTGGTGCTGGAGAATAATCTGATCAAAGAGAATTCTCCGAAGTACAACACCCTACTGAAAGACGACAAGACCTACCCCTATATCAAGGTGACGGTGGGGGAGGATTACCCGAGGATCCTATTTTCCCGCACTATGAAAAAGGACAAATCCCGCTATTTCGGACCCTATACCGGCGCCGCGGCGGTGAAGGACACTATCGAACTGCTGAACAAGCTGTACCAGCTGCGTACCTGCAACCGGGTGCTGCCCAGGGATATCGGTATCGAGCGCCCCTGCCTGAACTATCACATCAAGCAGTGCCTGGCGCCCTGCCAGGGCTATGTGAGCAAGGAAGAATATAGACAGCAGGTAGCGGGAGCACTGGAATTTCTAAACGGCAACTACAGCCCGATCTTAAAGGATCTGGAAGAGAAGATGAACAAGGCGGCGGAAGCGCTGGAATTCGAGGAGGCTGCCAGATACCGGGATCTGCTTTCCAGTGTAAGGCAGGTATCCCAGAAGCAGAAGATCACGGAAGGCGTGGGCGAAGACAAGGATATCCTGGCACTGTATCAGGACGAGACCGAGGCGGTGGTGCAGGTATTTTTCGTCCGGGATGGCAAGCTCATCGGCAGAGAACATTATTATATGACACATGTGCCGGAAAACAACAAACCGGCGATCCTACAGGATTTTGTAAAACAGTTCTATGCGGGAACTCCGTTCATTCCCAGAGAACTGATGCTGCAATACGAAATCGAGGATGCGGAACTCATCGAGAAATGGCTGACGGAACGAAAAGGCAGCCGTGTCTATCTGAAAGTGCCCAAGATCGGCAGCAAAGAAAAACTGGTGGAGCTGGCGGCGCAGAATGCGAAGCTGGTACTGTCCCAGGACAGAGAGAAATTAAAACGCGAAGAAGGTCGTACCATCGGTGCGGTGAAGGAAATTTCGGATCTGCTGAAACTGCCTTTGAACGGCACTGCCCGGATGGAAGCATACGATATTTCCAATATCAATGGATTTGAAAATGTAGGCTCCATGGTAGTCTATGAGAAGGGCAAGCCTAAGCGCAGCGATTACCGTAAATTCAAGATCAAGAGCGTCTCCGGTCCGGATGATTACGCCTGCATGCGGGAGGTGCTGACGAGACGGTTCCGCCACGGCATGGAAGAAAGCAAGGAGCTGGAAGAACAGGAGATGGACCGGGAGTACGGCAGCTTTACCAAGTTCCCGGATCTGATCCTCATGGATGGTGGACGTGGACAGGTAAATATTGCATTGTCTGTACTGGAAGAACTGGGGATCGACATTCCCGTCTGCGGCATGGTCAAGGACGACAACCACCGCACCAGAGGTCTGTACTACCATAACATCGAGCTTCCTATTGATACTCATTCGGAAGGGTTCAAACTGATTACGAGAATCCAGGATGAAGCGCACCGTTTTGCTATCGAATATCACCGTTCCCTGCGCAGTAAGACCCAGGTGAAATCCGTGCTGGATGATATCCCGGGAGTGGGTCCCGCCAGACGAAAAGCCCTGATGCGGCACTTCAAGTCTTTAGAGGAGATCCGGCAGGCAACGGTGGAAGAGCTGATGGAAATTCCGGAAATGAATGAGCGCACAGCACAGGAGATTGTAGCCTTTTTTGCTTCACAGACGCGCCCGCCTGTGGTACAATGATAACTATTCAGAGGCATGTAAATATCGTCATATATTCGTCGAATGCTTGCATTCGTAAGAATATTTGGCGATATTTATAGGGCGAAGTAACCACATGAGCAAAAAGCAAGCTACGAAGGAGCGGTTTTGCGAATGCGGTTTGAATAGTTAGTTTTATGTTATACAATGAATGAGGCGGGGAACCTTCAGAAGAGAATGCAGGGTTGGGTTTTTCGCGGAAAGGTATGGAGATTAGTATGGCAAGTGTAAGTTTGACCCGCGTTATCGAAAAAATGAAACTGGAAAATCTCACACCGGAGATCGATGTGAAACATGTGAAGATCACACAGCCGGACATCAACCGTCCGGCACTGCAGCTGGCAGGCTACTTTGAGCATTTTGATGCAACGAGACTGCAGATTATCGGATTTGTGGAATATACTTATATGGAAGGCATGACGGATGAGACCCGTAAGGAAGCGTATGAGAAGCTGATGGCTTACGACATTCCCTGTATCGTGTTCAGCCGTGATCTGAAGCCGGATCCCATTTTCATGGAGACTGCAATCCGACACCAGATTCCGGTACTGTCTACGAAGAAATCCACTTCTGCATTTATGTCGGAGATCATTCGTTGGCTGAATGTCAAACTGGCTCCCTGCATCTCCGTACATGGCGTACTGGTGGATGTCTACGGTGAAGGTGTCCTGATCACCGGTGAGAGTGGCATCGGTAAGTCCGAGGCGGCCCTGGAGCTGATCCGAAGAGGACATCGTCTGGTTACCGATGATGTAGTAGAACTCCGCAAGGTAAGTGATGATACCCTGGTAGGTTCCGCACCGGATATCACGAAGCACTTCATCGAACTGCGAGGTATCGGTATCGTGGATGTTAAGGCACTGTTCGGTGCATTGTCTGTAAAGGATACACAGACTATTGATCTGGTCATCCGCCTGGAAGACTGGGATAAGGACAAAGAGTACGACAGACTGGGATTGGAAGAGAATTATACCGAATATCTGGGGAACAAGGTAGTATGTCACAATATTCCCATTCGTCCCGGACGTAACCTGGCAGTCATCTGTGAGACCGCAGCTATCAACCACCGTCAGAAGAAGATGGGTTACAATGCGGCAAAAGAACTGTACACCCGTGTACAGAACTCTCTGGCAAAAAGACGTGAGGAGGACGAGGACGATGAGTAAGTATGCATTTGGGGTAGATGTGGGAGGAACCACAGTTAAATTAGGACTTTTCAATGAAGAAGGACAGGTGCTGGATAAGTGGGAGATCCCTACTGTCAAAGATAACGGCGGAGAGAAAGTACTGCCGGATATCGCAGCATCCATTAAAAATAAAATGCAGGAAAAAAACATTACCGCAGCAGAGCTGGTGGGCGTGGGAATCGGTGCGCCCGGTGCGGTAAACGCCGATGGTTATATGGTCAACGGTGCAGTCAATATCGGCTGGGCACCGTTTGATCTGGCCAAGACTCTGAAAAAAGAGTTGGATCTGCCCGTCACCGTGAAGGCAGGCAACGATGCTAACGTGGCAGCCCTGGGCGAAATGTGGCAGGGCGGTGGTAAAGGCTACTCCAACCTGGTAGCTGTTACCTTAGGAACCGGTGTCGGCGGCGGTATCATCATTGACGGCAAGATCTTGACCGGTACTAACGGTGCAGGCGGTGAGATCGGACATATCCATATCGAAGACAATGAGACTGAAGTCTGCGGCTGTAAGAACAAAGGCTGCCTGGAGCAGTATGCATCCGCTACCGGTATTACCCGCCTGGCGAACAGACGTCTGGCGAAGGATGATGCAGCAAGCGTCCTGCGCGGTGGTGAGATCTCTGCGAAGACCGTATTTGATGCAGTCAAGGCTGGGGACAAAGTAGCCATTGAGATCGCAGAGCAGTTCGGCGAATATCTGGGCAAGGGACTTGCCGCAGTGGCAAATGTAGTGGATCCTCAGATTTTCGTTATCGGCGGCGGTGTATCCAAAGCCGGAGATATTTTATTCAAATACATAGAGCCTTCTTATAAGAGATGTGCTTTCGGACCCTGCAAGCAGGCGAAATTCGCCCTGGCAACACTGGGAAATGACGCCGGAATCTACGGCGCAGCAGCACTGGTATTAAAGTAGGTCGGTTTGGAATAACTATAATAAAAAGAAAGAGCGGCCTAATATGATAAGTGCAGCAGTGATAGAAGCATTAAAAGAGATCGTACCGGCAGAGAGGATCCTGTTCCGGGAACCCATGAAATTGCATACCACCTTCCGCATCGGCGGACCGGCGGATTGCCTGATCTATCTGGAGAATGAGGATCAGCTCTGTAGAATACAGAAATATCTTCGCCTGGTAGATGTCCCTTATACGGTAATCGGCAACGGAAGCAATCTGTTAGTAGATGATGGCGGTTACCGGGGGATCGTTCTGGTAATCGGAAAATACATGAGCAGAATCGAAGTGAGGGGCACATGCCTGGAGGCAGAGGCGGGAGCCCTGATGAGCCAGGTGGCAAAGACGGCGAAGGAGAACGGTCTGACCGGTCTGGAATTCGCTGCGGGGATCCCCGGCACTGTCGGCGGTGGAGCCGTGATGAATGCCGGAGCCTACGGCGGAGAGATGAGTCAGGTAGTGACCAACGTGACGGTAGTCAATCGGAACGGGGAGATCATGGAACTGGATAACAGTACCATGGAGTACGGTTATCGCACCAGCGTCATTCAGAATCATCCATTTGTTGTCACGAAGGTGACTTTCCGGCTGCAGCCCGGGGATCCGGAACAGATTGCAGCGAAAATGGAAGAACTGGCGATTCGCCGCAGAGAGAAGCAACCGCTGGAATATCCCAGCGCCGGCAGTACTTTCAAACGTCCCGAGGGACATTTTGCCGGACAACTGATCATGGAGGCAGGACTTCGTGGATATTCTGTGGGAGGAGCCAAAGTGTCGGAGAAGCATTGCGGTTTTATCATTAATACCGGTAATGCGACCGCAGAAGATGTAAAAGATGTGATCTGGGAGGTTCAGAGAAGAGTGAAAGAGCGCTTTCACGTAGATCTGGAGCCTGAGATCAAATTTTTGTGAATGGGGTTCTGAATAGTTACGATAGAATAACGAGGTGCATATGAGATTTGTAGTAGTAACAGGTATGAGCGGCGGCGGAAAAAGAACGGCATTAAAGCTTTTGGAAGATGCCGGATTTTACTGTGTGGATAATCTGCCGGTATCTTTGGTGGAAAAGTTCGTGGAACTGATCGCCATGCCGGGCAGTGAGATCAGTAAGGTGGCACTGGGACTGGATGTTCGTGCGGATCAGAATTTCACGGATGCCACCCGTATTTTGGAACAATT
The DNA here is from genome assembly GCA_002431915.1 of Lachnospiraceae bacterium UBA5895. Lineage (GTDB taxonomy): Bacteria > Bacillota > Clostridia > Lachnospirales > Lachnospiraceae > Acetatifactor. Next base: position 39,632 of record DJEP01000021.1, read on the forward strand.
AAAGGAAAAAGGCTACAAATTCGAGATTTTGTTTATGGACTCCGATGATGCTGCTCTGATAAAACGGTATAAAGAAACCAGACGTGTGCACCCTCTTGCCGCAGATGGCAGGGTGGAAGACGGCATTCATAAGGAACGCAAGATCTTAGAGACGATCCGTAAGAATTCGGATTATGTGATTGATACCTCCAACCTGTTGGTCAGAGAACTGAAGGAAGAGTTAGATCGTATTTTTGTCCGGAACGAAGAATATAATAGTCTTATGGTAACGGTCATGTCCTTCGGATTCAAGCACGGAATCCCCGCGGATGCGGATCTGGTATTTGATGTAAGATTCCTGCCGAATCCTTATTATATAGAAGATCTGAAGCCGAAGACCGGTAATGACAAAGAGGTACAGGATTATGTGTGCAGCTTCCCGGAGACCGGAATTTTCCTGGACAAGCTGACGGACATGATTCAGTTCCTGATCCCGAACTATGTCAAAGAAGGAAAATACCGGCTGGTGATCGCCATCGGCTGTACCGGCGGCAAACACCGGAGTGTTACTTTGGCGAACAAGTTATATGAACGTATGAAGGCGGAAGGTCATTACGGTATCAAACTGTACCATCGTGATGTGCCCAGAGAAGGAATCTAACATGTCATTTTCGAGTGAGGTAAAGGAAGAACTGGCGAAGAGAATCAGCCCGGCAAGACATTGTCAGATCGCAGAGCTTGCAGCGATTATGCACTTCAGTGGTCAATACGGACGCTCTGCAGAGGGAGATTTCATGATCGGTTTCCAGACGGAAAACGAGGCGGTTGTCAGAAAAGGCTTTACATTATTGAAAAAAACATATAATATAGATACTGATGTTAAAATCAGCGAGGAACAAATGCGCAGTGTGATTGACAAGATCGGCGATCTGTCGGAGCCTGTAAGTCCCCTGCTGATTAAAAATTCCTGCTGTCAAAGAGCATTTTTAAGAGGAGCTTTTCTCTGCATTGGTTCTATGAGCGACCCGCAGAAGAGTTATCACCTGGAATTTGTATGCACCGATGAGGATAAAGCCAGACAACTACAGAGTGTGATACAGGGATTTGATATAGAAGCCAAGATCGTGCTTCGGAAGAAGTATTACGTTGTCTATCTGAAGGAAGGATCCGGTATTGTGGATCTTCTGAATGTATGTGAGGCACCTATTGCCTTAATGAAACTGGAGAATTTAAGAATTGTAAAGGAAATGCGCAATTCCGTAAATCGCCGGGTGAACTGTGAGACCGCCAATATTACGAAGACTGTAAATGCGGCGACCAGACAGATAGAGGATATTATTTATATCCGAGATCACTACGGACTGGAGAATCTGCCGGAACCTTTAAGCCAGATGGCGGAAGTCAGACTGGAGAATCCGGATGCTCCGCTGAAGGAACTGGGAGAATACCTGAATCCGCCCGTGGGGAAGTCCGGTGTGAACCACAGATTACGCAAACTCAGTGAATTAGCAGATAGAATCAGAACGTAAAAGAGGAGGAAAATTATGACAAAAAGGAGCATTAAGGTCAGACTGGAAGACGGTCTGGACGCAAGACCGGTGGCACTGTTAGTACAGGAAGCCAGCAAGTACGAAAGCAACATTTACATTGAGGTAGACGATAAGCGGATCAATGCCAAGAGCATCATGGGCATGATGAGCCTGGGACTTTGCGCAGGCGAAGAACTTACGGTAGCTGCAGAGGGTGCAGATGAGCAGACCGCTGTGGACAACATTGAGAAGTTTTTAAGCGGTCAGGTGGCTTAAGGACGAACACGACGAGAGGCGGGGCTGATGGAGAATTCTGTTAGTCCCGTTTGTTATATTTTGAGGGTAGCATTTATGAAGAAGATGTTATTTATCTACAATCCAAAAGCAGGAAAGGAACAGATCCGCAACAAGCTGGCGGATATCCTGGACGTGTTTACGAAAGGTGGCTATGAGATTACCACTTATCCCACGCAGAAAAGAAAGGATGCCATGGAGAAGACCATGACGCGTGACAAGGATTACGATATCGTAGTCTGCAGCGGCGGTGACGGGACGCTGGATGAAGTGGTCACAGGCATGATCCGCAGCGGATTCCGCACTCCTATCGGCTATATCCCGGCCGGAAGTACCAATGATTTCGGTGGAAGCCTGGGACTGCCGAAAAACATGGTAAGAGCAGCGGAAACCATTGTCAACGGGAAGGATTTTGCCTGTGATGTGGGATCCTTTAATCAGGATGTATTCGTATATATTGCAGCATTCGGACTTTTCACGGATGTCTCCTATGAGACGGACCAGGACATGAAAAATGTTCTGGGACACATGGCATATCTGCTGGAAGGCATGAAGCGTCTGCCTGCGATTCGTTCTTATCCCATGAGGATCAACTATGAGGATAAGACGATAGTGGATGATTTTATCTTCGGTATGGTGACGAACTCCGTGTCCGTAGGCGGATTCAAGCGGATCACCGGCAAAAATGTCAAGCTGGATGACGGAGTATTTGAAGTGACACTGATCAAGCACCCGAAGAACCCCATGGAACTGAATAATATTATGGTATCGTTGTTGAACCGTGATATTGATACCGATGCCATGTACTGCTTTCGGACTTCCAAGCTGGAGATCATCTCCACAGAGCCGCTGCCCTGGACGCTGGACGGCGAATATGGCGGGACTCATACGAAAGTAGTGATCGAGAATATCTGCAAAGGCATGGATATCCGAGTGGAATAGAATTAATCTTAAAATTTGGTAAAAATTTAACAATAAGCTGTTCCCTTTTTGAAAAGAATGTGCTATAGTTTGGATAGTCACAAAGTGATTATTCGAAATGCTGCTTGTATATGAGTAAAATAAACTGCGTAGCAGTGAAAAGCACGATTTTACCGTGCGCTTTTACGAATGTATAACATTTCGTATATCGTAACAAGAATGAGTATAGAAAATGGAGGTATTAAAATGTTAGTATCCGCAACAGAAATGCTCAAAAAAGCAAAAGCAGGTCACTATGCAGTAGGTCAGTTCAACATCAACAACCTGGAGTGGACAAAGTCCATTCTGCTCACCGCTAAGGAGCTTCGTTCCCCTGTTATCCTGGGTGTATCCGAGGGTGCCGGCAAATACATGGGTGGTTTTGATGTAGTCGTTGGTATGGTAAACGGAATGCTGAAGGATCTGGATATTGATGTTCCAGTTGCCCTGCATCTGGATCATGGCACCTTTGAAGGTTGCTATAAGTGTATTGAAGCAGGTTTCTCTTCCATCATGTTTGATGGTTCTCATTATCCTATTGCTGAGAATATTGAGAAGACCACTGAGTTGGTTAAGGCTGCTCACAGCAAGGGACTTTCCATCGAGGCAGAAGTTGGTGCTATCGGTGGTGAGGAAGACGGTGTTATTGGTATGGGCGAGTGCGCTGATCCCAAGGAGTGTAAAGCTATCGCTGATCTGGGAGTTGATTTCCTGGCAGCAGGTATCGGTAACATTCATGGTAAATACCCCGCTAACTGGAAGGGCTTAAGCTTCGAGACTCTGGCTGCTGTACAGGAACTGACTGGTGTGCTTCCTCTGGTTCTGCACGGTGGTACCGGAATCCCCGCAGATCAGATCAAGAAAGCTATCGACCTGGGCGTATCCAAGATCAACGTTAACACCGAGTGCCAGCTGGCATTTGCTGATGCTACCCGTAAGTACATCGAAGCAGGTAAGGATCTGGAAGGCAAGGGTTATGATCCTCGTAAGCTCCTGGCTCCCGGTGCAGAAGCTATCAAGGCTACTGTTAAGGAGAAGATGGAACTGTTCGGATCTGTTGGCAAGGCTGAATAATTCTGAGATAAAATGCAAAAGTCTCTCGCAGAATTGCGGGAGACTTTTTTGCTGCTGTTTCGTCTGCCAGGGCAAAAAAATAACTATCCGGAGCAATCCCTGCCCTGCAATAGTTGAAAAACCCCTAAAAAGGGAGGATGCCAAGGATTCTGATCCTTGGCATTTATTATGAAAAAGTTTTTAAACAAGAAACTGTTGTCTGCTGTTTAGTTGTTTTGTTTGTTTCTATGGTTATAGTATATGAAACAGAAATGTCCAAAACGTGTTGTAGAATTGAAGATTCCTTGAAGGATTTGTAAACAAAATATGAACAACTATTTTATCTGTCCAGCTTGTTGGGTTCGGGGTAGGTCTCGCCGAAGGTATCCACGGTAACGCTTGCCATTACCTGATCCTCGAGGGGACGATCACTGTAATCGGTAGGAGTTTCGGCAATCTTATTTACCACATCCATGCCCTCGATGACTTTACCGAAAGCTGCATAGGAGCCATCCAGATGAGGACTGGTCTTGTGCATGATGAAAAACTGGCTGCCTGCGGAGTCGGGATGCATGGCTCTCGCCATGGACAGAACACCCTCGGTGTGTTTCAGATCGTTGGTCACGCCGTTGGCTGCAAATTCACCCTTGATGCTGTAGCCGGGACCGCCGCAGCCGGTGCCTTCGGGGCATCCACCCTGGATCATGAAGCCGCGGATCACGCGGTGGAAGGTCAGACCATCGTAAAAATGCTTGTTAATCAGACTGATAAAATTGTTTACGGATTCGGGTGCAATTTCAGGATAAAGCTCACATTTGATTACACCGCCGTCTTTCATGGTAATAGTAACAATAGGATTCTTTGCCATAATAGTTTCCTTTCTGTCAGAACTTTGTGTATAATAAAATATTATAACCACTATTTTAGTTGATTCCGTTAAAAAGGTAAAGAGGAGAATTACGGAGAATGTACTATTTACGACAGATAGTATTGGATACACAGAAAAAATGCGACAAAATTTCCGGACTTTCAGAACACGTTGTATTTTCGAAGAATCCGGAACGGGAGTTGGAAACGGAGGAAGGTACACTTTGGATCACCGATCGGGGACGGTGGGCACAGGAGCTGCTCCGTCTGGACTGTCCGGTGTTAGCGTGGCTTCATGAGGACAACGGGGAGCAGGATTTTTCCGGTGTCCGGTATGCCTGCGAGCATCCGGAGGAACTGGATGCTGACTATCTGGAGAAGGTCTACCGCAGATATGAGAGGATTCCCTGGGATATTCTGACTACAGACCGCTGCCTCGTCCGGGAAACCTGTGCGGAGGATCTGGATGCTCTCTATGAGATATATGCGAACCCTTCCGTGACGCAGTATACGGAAGGCTTGTACCCGGAGCGGGCACAGGAGGAAGCATATCTGAAGGACTACACGGAGAATATGTATTATTTTTATAATTACGGTGTCTGGACGATCTGTGATAAAATTACGGGACAGGTAATCGGCAGAGCCGGATTTTCCAACCGGGGGGGTTATGAGGATCCGGAGCTGGGCTTCGTCATCGGTGTTCCGTGGCAGAGACAGGGATATGCCACGGAAGTGTGCAGGGCATTGCTGGAATACGGAAAAGAAGAATTGGGATTCGAACGGGTGCAGATGCTGGTGATGCCGGAGAATATCGTGTCCCTGCACCTGGCGGAAAAACTGGGGTTCCTTAAGATAGATCAGATCATGTTGGAAGGAACGACATACGAACGGCTCCTGCTGGCATGATTTTTGCCCTCGATCTGTTCATGACTGAACTGTAAAAAATATAAAGAAATTATAAAAAACGGGTTGACACTCTAAAATCACGGTGCTATACTCTCACCATAGCAATGGTGCTACAGAAGATATCTGTAGTGCCTATTTTGTTATATCGATAAAAATGCGATGCGATGGGGCTTCGAGGGAGGGCTCATAGTATCGCATTTATTTTTGCAAACGAGGAGGAAAATGTTATGACAGAAGAAATCTTAAGCGCAGTAGACAGTCAGTTATTTGCAGTCTGGTTTCTGATCGGTGCAGCTCTGGTGTTCTGGATGCAGGCCGGATTCGCAATGGTGGAGACCGGATTTACCAGAGCCAAGAATGCCGGCAATATCCTGATGAAGAACCTGATGGATTTCTGTATCGGTACCGTAGTATTTATTCTGATCGGTTTTGGATTGTTGCTTGGTGAGGACGTCGCAGGTCTGATCGGTAAACCCGGTCTGGACATCTTCACCGCATACGAAAATTTTGATTATTCAAATTTCGTATTTAACCTGGTGTTCTGTGCTACCACAGCTACCATCGTATCCGGTGCTATGGCAGAGAGAACAAAATTCTTATCTTATTGTATTTATTCCGGTGTGATTTCTGCTTTCATTTATCCCATTGAGGCACACTGGATCTGGGGCGGCGGCTGGCTTGCACAGTTAGGCTTCCATGATTTTGCAGGTTCCTGTGCCATTCATATGGTAGGTGGTATTTCCGCATTGATCGGTGCAAAACTGTTAGGACCCCGTATCGGTAAATTCGATAAGGACAAAAACGGTAAGATCGTAAAAGTAAATGCATTCCCCGGACATAACCTTCCGATCGGATGCCTTGGTGTATTCATCCTGTGGCTTGGCTGGTATGGATTCAACGGCGCCGCTTGTACTTCTGTAGAGCAGTTAGGTTCCGTATTCCTTACCACAACTGTAGCTCCCGCAATCGCAACCGTAGTATGTATGGTATTTACCTGGATCAAATATGGCAAGCCCGATGTATCCATGTGTCTGAATGCATCTCTTGCAGGTCTGGTAGCTATTACCGCTCCCTGTGATGTAACCGACTGTTTCGGTGCTATCGTGATCGGTGCTGTAGCGGGACTTCTGGTAGTATTTGGTGTATGGCTTCTGGATTACAAGTTACATATTGATGATCCCGTAGGTGCAGTTGCAGTACATTGCCTGAACGGTATCTGGGGTACCATTGCAACCGGTCTGTTCGCAACCACTTCCGCACCCGGTAACGACAGTGTCGTAGGTCTCTTCTATGGTGGCGGATTCAAGCAGCTTGGTTTACAGCTGTTAGGTTTTGTAAGTGTAGCAGCATGGACTGCAGCAACTATTACCATTGCATTCCTGATCATCAAGGCAACTGTAGGTTTACGTGTATCTGAGGAAGAAGAGATTGTTGGTCTGGATTCCTGCGAGCATGGTCTTCCTTCCGCATATGCAGGCTTCAGCATTATGGATATTTCCAACACTATGACCATGGAGGTAAATGAAAACACCAGCCTTGGCGTAAGTGATTATGATGCCGCTTCCGCAACTATGAAGGACGCAGCAGTGAAAGTAGAGACCGCTCCGGCAGTAGTTCCCGCAACCGGTATCTACAAAGTAGTTGTTATTGCAAAACTTGCCAGGTTCGAGGCTTTGAAGAAGGCATTGAATGACCTGGGTGTAACCGGCATGACCATGACACAGGTTATGGGTTGTGGTATTCAAAAAGGTGCCGGCGAGATGTATCGTGGAGTTGAGGTGGATGCGACTCTTCTGCCTAAGGTTAAGGTAGAAGTTATTGTAAGCAAGATTCCTGTAAGCGCAGTTATCGATGCTGCCAAGAAGGCTCTGTACACCGGACATATCGGCGATGGCAAGATCTTCGTATACAACGTTGATAAGGTAGTAAAGGTTCGTACCGGCGAAGAAGACTTCGCAGCATTACAAGATGTCGAGTAACTTTAATTTAGCTTTTATCTAATCCCTCAATTTGGTATATACAGAGTGCTGTGCCCGGATGCTGCGACTCATCCGGGTGCAGACAAGGACCCCGGGTGCTTCCACCACCCGGGGTTTTCCCTGCCCTTCCTTGTGGATAAGATTGCCCTCTTGCAAAGAAAATGTGGAAATGATACTATCATCGTAGAAACACGGATTTTCAGAGGACGGACTGTTACATGAAAGAAAATACAAAAAGGATACAGGAACAGATGGAAAATGAAAGTGGTCCGGAAAAAGAGAACAAGATCGTAACGGGAGTTATATGGCAACAGCTGCTCCTGTTCTTTTTCCCGATTTTGTTCGGAACCTTTTTTCAACAATTATATAATGCTGCAGATGCGGTGATCGTAGGGCGTTTTGTCGGAAAAGAGGCATTGTCGGCGGTAGGCGGCGGTACCGGTACTTTGATCCAGCTGTTAGTCGGATTCTTCGTGGGACTGTCCAGCGGTGCTACGGTTATTATTTCCCAGTATTACGGAGCAAAGCGCGGTGAGATGGTAAGCTATGCCGTACATACTTCCATTGCATTCAGCCTTGCGGCGGGAGTCGGCATGATGATTGTTGGGTTCACCGCTGCGCCGTGGGCACTGCGTGTGATGTCTACACCCGAGGATATTTTAGAACCGGCGACGACTTATATCCGGATCTATTTCCTGGGCGTTATCGGGAACCTGATCTACAATATGGGAGCCGGTATTCTGCGGGCTGTGGGGGATTCAAAGAGACCTCTGTATTTCCTGATTGCCAGTTGCCTGACGAATATTGTGCTGGATATCACATTTGTCATTGGGTTACATATGGGTGTGGCGGGTGCCGCACTGGCGACCATTCTGTCACAGGCACTCAGTGCGGTATTGGTATTGTGGGTGTTGATGCGTACCCGCGACATGCATCGCCTGGAACTGAAAAAGATCCGTTTCGACGGAAGAATGTTCCACAGAATCATCCGGATTGGACTTCCGGCGGGACTGCAGTCGGTGATGTATACTTCGTCCAACATTCTGATCCAGTCCAGCGTGAATGCACTGGGAACGGATACGGTAGCGGCATGGACAGCCTACAGCAAGATCGACAGCCTGTTCTGGATGATCGTCAATGCCTTTGGCATATCGATTACCACCTTTGTAGGGCAGAATTACGGAGCAGGGAAAATAAACCGTGTACACAAGGGCGTCCGTACCTGTATGGGAATTACAGCCGGGGCAACCGTACTGTTGTCAGTGCTCCTCTATAATTACGCAGCGATCTGTTATCAGCTGTTCACCACGGATGCACAGGTCATTGTAATCGGAGAACAGATCCTGCACTTTTTGGTACCTACGTATTTTACCTATATTGCCATTGAAATTTTGTCCGGCACCCTGCGCGGTATCGGTGACAGCTGGCTTCCCATGATCATCTGCTGTCTTGGAATCTGTGTGCTGCGTGTGGTATGGATCCTGACGGCCGTACCTCTGAAAAATGATATTATTACGATCGCATTCAGTTATCCTTTGACCTGGACGGTAACTAGCATTGCATTTATTGTGTATTATCTGTTCTTCAGCCGTCTGAAGATCGTGGAACAGAAAAAGAAATAGTAAGATATTGCACTAAATTCTATAAAAATTGCATAGAAACAGGATAGTAATAAATTTATAATAATGTCTACAATAGATATTTTAAAATAAGATGGAGGTATAAATC
>DJEP01000096.1 GCA_002431915.1 Lachnospiraceae bacterium UBA5895
CGAATTCCCGGTGATCATGCTGTCCGCCAAGTCCGAGGAAGTGGATAAGATCATGGGACTTAATATGGGAGCGGATGACTATGTGACGAAACCTTTTACCCCGTTAGAGCTTTTAGCGAGGGTGAATTCCCATCTGCGCAGATATTCCAAGTATCTGACAGCAGTCAGTGGGGAAGAGCAGGAGAAGTCCCATGTGTATACCATCGGCGGACTGGAACTCAATGAGGAGACCGTGGAGGTGACAGTGGACGGCGAACCGGTGAAGCTGACCCCCATGGAGTTCAAGATCGTGCAGCTTTTAATCAAGAATCCCGGCAGAGTATTTTCCGCGGATGAGATCTACGAGCGCATCTGGAACGAGAAGGCAGTCAACACGGACACCATTATGGTACATGTGCGGAACATCCGCGAGAAGATCGAGATCGATCCGAGAAATCCCAAGTATCTGAAAGTGGTATGGGGTGTAGGTTATAAGATTGATAAGCAATAAAAGCGGAATGCGGGAAGCAAAGCGACAGAGGGAGACCCAGAAAGAAGTGGAAGGAGAGCTGCAAAGGTGGAACAGATAACAGAGGCTGCAAAAACAGAGACAACAGAACAACGTGAGAACAGAAAACCTGTGGTCAAATGGCTGGTCTACGGACTGATCTTAAGTATTTTGGCATCTGGTATTTTTACCGCCTGTTACGGCATTTTTGAACGCAGAGCCGAGAGCGTGAATACAGATCAGAATATTATCAATTCGTCGGAGACCGCCAACAGCGTGACCTATCTGTATCAGAACTGTTATCTGCTCTACAGGGATCTGTATAACAAGGTGAACCAGACTTCATTGAACTACGGCGAATTGTACGTGCAGCCCACGGAAGGAAACGAGTGGCTGAATAACGAACAGATGGTAGACACGGTGGCAGGAGGTTATATCGGGGATCTCGATAAGAATCTCCCCGGCTCCGTAGAAAATACAGACGAGTATATGAGCCTTGCGGTGGATGCGGCACAGACCAGGCAATATCTGGAAGCACATTTCAGTGCGCTGGAGGACAGCTTCAGTGAACTGAACAGCACCTACGATTATGTGATCCGGGATACGGAGACCGGGGAAACGGTGAGCAATCTGGCAGATACTGAGATCAATGCCGATGCCCAGAGCTTTCTGCTGACTTTTGTATTTGATGAAAACGGCAATGATGCTACACTGGGGAATATGGTGGTGGGTGCAAACACCACTGCACTCCGCAAGACGGCATCGGAAGTAATCCGTAACTGCGGACTTGCGAGAATGGTGGAGAATAACGTGAAATTCCAGGTTTCTGCCAGTCATAATCCGTTGTTTCAACTGAAAATGCCCCGTAACTGTGAGATCACGTTCTGCATCTCGAAGCAGGCAGACCAACAACAGAACGGCAGATTCCTCTACTATGAAGAGGAAAATGACAGCGTCACCTATTATTTTTCCATGGGAGATCAGTATGCCTCTTATTACTGGTCCGGCTGTCAGCAGGTGTTTCTGGTACTGGCGCTTCTGATTCTGGTGCTGGCACTTGTGCTTCCCGGTATTGCAGAAGAGAAAGCCTGGGAGAAACTGTGGATTTTGAAGCTGCCCATCGAAGTAAGCCTGTTGATACTGATCATTATAACAGCGGTTGGCAGCGAACAGGTAGTGTATCTGGTATTCTGGGTGCGCAGCGGCAATGCTTTAAGCACCGTAATGCGGGAAAATGGAGCAGAGACGGTGCTGATTGCCAGAGTGCTTGCCTATGCGCTGAATATACTGGCGGTGGCGGCACTGCTCTTCATCGTATGGTGCTGCGGCGTATCCCTGCGGGCAATGCGGACACTGGGAGTGAAGGAGTATTTTAAGAAGCGCAGTCTGTGCTACCTGCTGGTACCTCTCTGGAAGAAACTGTGGGCATGGTTCAAAAAGGTATTATCCCTCGGGCGTGACAAGGTGGTGGATATCTACCGGGATGCGGAACATTTTGACGTTACGAAGGATGCAAAAAAACTGATCCTGCGGATCGTGCTGTGCAATGCCCTGATCCTGGTGGTGATCTGCAGCCTTCCGCTGGGAGGACTGACCATTGCCGTCATCTATTCCGTGGTGTTGTATTTTCTGTTGCGGCGCTATATCAGCAAGCTGCAGAAAAAATATGGGTTATTGCTGAAAGCCACTAACGAGATCGCCCAGGGCAATCTGAACGTGACCATTGAGGAAGACTTAGGCGTGTTTGAACCCTTCAAACCGCAGATCTACCGGATCGAGGAAGGCTTCCGCAATGCCGTGGCGGAGGAAGTGAAGAGCCAGCGGATGAAGTCGGAGCTCATCACCAACGTATCCCACGATCTGAAGACCCCTTTGACAGCAATTATCACGTATGTAAAGCTGCTGCAGGAGCCGGGAGTGACGGAGGAACAGCGGAAGGAGTACTTAGAGACGCTGGATCGCAAGTCCCTGCGGCTGAAGGCTCTGATCGAGGATCTGTTCGAGGTCAGCAAGGCAAACTCCCAGAACATCACCCTGGATATCCGTGACGTGGACATCGTCAGCATGGTGAAACAGGTGGAATTCGAGATGGAAGATAAACTAAAAGATGCCGGTCTGGAAGTGCGGATGAACCTGCCTGAGGAGAAAGTGATCGTGCCATTGGACAGTCAGAAGACCTTCCGTATTTTTGAGAATCTCTTCGGGAATATTGCGAAGTACGCGCTGCCCGGAACCAGAGTCTATGTCAGCGGCTTCACGGCAAAAGACGATGTGACCATTATCTTAAAAAATATCACGGCACAGGAGCTGTCCGTATCGGGAGAGGAACTGACGGAACGATTCGTCAGAGGAGATGCTTCCCGCAACACGGAGGGCAGCGGACTGGGACTGGCAATTGCCCGGAGCTTTACGGAGATTCAGGGTGGAAAGTTCCGGATCGAACTGGACGGAGATCTGTTCAAGGCAGTGTTGTCCTGGAAGGTAAAGCAGGAGAGTGGGACCGCCCAGAATGGAGACCCTGCCATGATGGAGAATAAATAATACGCAAGTACAATATTAAAATGCATCAATAAATTCAAATCAAAACATCCACATTTACGTAGAAATATGTTAAATGTGGATGTTTTCAATTAGAAATGAGTGTGCTACAATTAAGAACATGCAGTAAGGCACAGCAAGAAGAAAAAAGGAGCAACAGACAATGGGAATGACAATGACACAGAAGATACTTGCCCGGGCAGCAGGTCTTGAGCAGGTACAGGCAGGACAGTTGATCGAGGCACAGCTGGATCTGGTATTGGGCAATGATATCACCAGCCCGGTGGCAATCAAAGAGATGGATAAAATGAAGGTGCAGGGAGTGTTTGACAAGGACAAGATCGCACTGGTACCGGATCATTTTGTTCCCAATAAGGATATTAAATCCGCAGAGCACTGCAAATGTGTCCGCGAATTCGCAAGACGCAATGAGATCACGAATTATTTTGAAGTGGGAGAGATGGGGATCGAGCATGCCCTGCTTCCGGAGAAAGGACTGACCGTAGCCGGAGATGTGATCATCGGTGCGGATTCCCATACTTGTACTTACGGCGCCCTGGGTGCGTTTTCCACCGGTGTGGGCAGTACCGATATGGCAGCCGGTATGGCTACCGGCAAGGCATGGTTCAAGGTGCCTTCCGCGATTAAGTTCAACCTGACCGGCAAGCCCTCCGAATGGGTCAGCGGTAAGGACGTGATCTTACATATCATCGGCATGATCGGCGTGGACGGCGCTCTGTATAAGTCCATGGAATTCGTAGGTGACGGCATTGCCAACCTGTCTATGGATGACCGCTTTACCATCGCCAACATGGCAATCGAAGCCGGCGGCAAGAACGGTATTTTCCCCGTGGATGAGAAAGCCATCGCTTACATGGAAGAGCATTCCAAGCGCCCTTACAGGATATTTGAAGCAGACCCGGATGCACAGTATGATGCGGAGTACACCATTGACTTAAGCACCCTGCGTCCCACCGTGGCGTTCCCTCATCTGCCGGAGAACACCCATACCATCGATGAGATCCACGAGATGGAGCCCATCGCTATCGATCAGGTAGTCATCGGATCCTGCACCAACGGACGTATCGACGATCTGCGTACTGCGGCGAAGGTACTTGCGGGCAGACATGTGGCAAAGGGCATGCGCTGCATCGTGATCCCCGCTACCCAGTCCATCTACATGCAGGCAATGGAAGAAGGACTGCTTAAGACCTTCATCGAAGCAGGAGCAGTGGTAAGTACCCCTACCTGCGGTCCCTGCCTTGGAGGATACATGGGTATCCTGGCAGAGGGTGAGAGATGCGTCTCCACGACGAATAGAAACTTCGTTGGACGTATGGGACATGTAAAGAGTGAGATCTATCTGGCAAGCCCCGCAGTAGCGGCAGCCAGCGCCATCACCGGCAAAATCTCCTGCCCTTGTGAATTGAAATAATGGATATTTTTTGGATACATTTGGAATAGAAAGGTAACAGAACAATGAACAACGCAAAAGGAACAGTTTTCAAATTCGGAGATAACGTGGATACCGACGTTATTATTCCCGCAAGATATTTGAATTCCTCCGATCCCGCAGAACTGGCGGCCCACTGCATGGAGGATATCGACAAGGACTTTATCAAGAATGTAAAAAAGGGTGACATTATCGTAGCCGAGAAAAACTTCGGCTGCGGCTCTTCCAGAGAGCATGCCCCCATTGCCATCAAGGCAGCAGGCGTCAGCTGCGTCATCGCAGAGACTTTCGCCAGAATCTTCTACCGCAATGCCATCAATATCGGACTGCCCATCATCGAGTGCCCCGAGGCATCTCAGAAGATCAAAAACGGTGATGAAGTTGAGATCGATTTCAATACCGGTGTGATCCAGGACCTCACCACCGGCGAGAGCTTCCAGGGACAGGCATTCCCCGAGTTCATGCAGAAGATCATTGCCGCAGAGGGACTGATTAACTACATCAACAGCAAAGAATAAAGATCCGAACAGAAAAGTTCCGCAAGGCAAAACGCCCTGTGGAGCTTTTTTAGAACGTCGAATGTTATTGAACCACTGCCTTATCCACATCGATCACCGCATAGAAGTCCGGATGATTCATCCGGATTCGTTCGGTAATAGAATCGGTGACCTGTTTATCGGAGACAGGATAATCATAAGGAACTACCACATCAAAAATGAGATTCGTGTGGGTCGGACCCTTGACCACGCGGAAATCATGCATACTTAAGCGTGGGTCGATCTGATTCAGATAGCCGTTAACCTCGGCTTTCAGGGACAGGGTCTCCGGGTCATTGGTGCTGACGGGATCCATGTGGATCACCGCATTGCAGTTTAACTTCTGACGCAGTTCGTGTTCGATGGTATCGATGGTATCGTGCAGGGTCAGAATATTACCGTCGGCGGGAACTTCCGCATGCAGTGAGATCAGTGTCCTGCCGGGACCATAGTTATGTACGATGAGATCGTGGATCCCGGTGACATCATCATAGGAGAGGACGATGTCATTGATCTGCTGCACCAGTTCCGGTTCGGGGGGCTGCCCCAGCAGGGGGCTGATGGTATCCTTCGCAGCAACGAAGCCGGAGTAGAGGATGAACATACCCACCAGTACACCGCAGTAACCGTCGATAATGATGCCAAAACGGTAGGAGATGATGGTGCCGATGAGGACCACAGTGGTCGCCACTACATCACTTAAGCTGTCGATGGCGGTAGCCTTCATGGCTACGGAGCTGATCCGGAAACCGATGCGGCGGTTATAGAATGCCATATAGCATTTTACCAGGATCGAAAATACCAAAATCCCCAGAATGACAGGGGAGAAATCCGGTGCCTCCGGATGAAAGATCTTGGTGACGGAACTTTTCACCAGTTCAAATCCCATAAGTACGATCAGAATGGAGACTAACAGTCCGGAGATATATTCGATTCGTCCATGACCGAAGGGATGGTCGGAATCCGGCTTTTGTCCCGCCATTTTGAAACCCACCAGCGTAATAATGGAAGAAGCTGCATCCGACAGGTTGTTGACCGCATCCGCTGTGATGGCAATGGAATGACTGAAAAATCCAGCCAGAGCCTTGGTAGTAAACAGGATCAGATTGAAAAAGATCCCGACGATACCGCAGAGCATTCCATATGCCTGGCGAACGCCGGAATCCGTAACATTTTCGTAATTCTTAATGAATAATTTCGCAAGTAAAGTAACCATAAGAGCCCCCTTTTCCCAAACAAGAGTTTAAAGGATATTGTAACGCAGGTTGGGTGAAAATACAAGTAGATTCGGAGAGCTTTTGAAAAATAATCTCACAGCGAACCGGAGAAGAAATCTGCGGTTACTATTGCGCATCCTGCGTTTTCAGTGTATAATCTCCGTGGATGTAATGTAAGCTTTCAGAACGGTCCGACACAGAGAACCTGTTTCGGAGCCGTACCGGTAATTTATAATGATTAAAAGTAAAAATGGAGGAACGATCGATGAGAAAGAAACCGGTTGTATTAATGATCCTGGATGGTTATGGACTGAATGATAAGGTAGAGGGCAATGCCATAGCGCTGGCCAACACTCCTGTCATGGATTCCCTGATGAAAGAATATCCCTATGTACGCGGCAATGCCAGTGGCATGGCAGTAGGACTTCCCGAGGGCCAGATGGGTAACTCTGAGGTAGGTCATATGAACATGGGCGCCGGCCGTATCGTATATCAGGAGCTGACCCGTATCACCAAGGAGATCCAGGACGGAGATTTCTTTAAGAACGAAGCTCTGTTAAAGGCTATCAATAATTGTAAGAAGAACAACAGTGCCCTGCATCTGATGGGACTGTTATCCGACGGTGGTGTACACAGCCACATCACCCATTTGTACGGTCTGTTAGAGCTGGCAAAGCAGCAGGGACTGGAGAAAGTCTATGTTCACTGCTTCCTGGATGGACGTGATACCCCTCCTGCCAGCGGTAAGAACTATGCAGAGCAGTTAAATGAAGAAATGAAGAAAATCGGCGTAGGTAAGATCGCTTCCGTAATGGGACGTTACTATGCTATGGATCGTGATAATAACTACGACCGTGTACAACTGGCTTATGATGCCATGACCGAGGGCAAGGGTCTGACCGCTGCCTGCGGCATCTGCGCTATCCAGGAGTCTTACGACAGAGATGAGACCGATGAGTTCGTGAAGCCCACCGTAGTCGTAGAGGACGGCAAGGCAGTCGGACTGGTACAGGACAAGGATTCCGTAATCTTCTTCAACTTCCGTCCCGACCGTGCAAGAGAGATCACCAGAGCTTTCTGCGATGATGATTTCAAGGGATTTGACCGCGTGAGAAAGGATATTACTTTTGTATGCTTCTCCGATTACGATCCTACTATTCCCAATAAGGAAGTAGCATTCCACAAGATCGCTATCACCAATACCTTCGGTGAGTGGCTGGCAGCCCATGGCATGAAGCAGGCGCGTATCGCCGAGACCGAGAAGTATGCACATGTTACCTTCTTTTTCAACGGCGGCGTAGAGCAGCCCTACGAGGGAGAGGATCGTATCCTGGTAAATTCCCCCAAGGATGTAGCTACCTACGATCTGAAGCCCGAGATGAGTGCACCCGCGGTATGTGAGAAACTGCTTGGTGCGATCCGTTCCGAAAAATACGATGTGATCGTAATCAACTTCGCTAATCCCGATATGGTAGGTCATACCGGTGTGATCTCCGCAGCAGTCAAGGCTATCGAGACCGTAGATGAGTGCGTGGGCAAGGCAGTACAGGCAGTGAAGGATGTAGACGGCGTTCTGTTCATCTGTGCAGACCACGGTAACGCAGAGCAGATGATCGATTACACCACCGGTCAGCCTCATACCGCACACACCACCAACCCGGTGCCTTTCATCCTGGTAAACTACGATCCCGCTTACACTCTGAAAGAGGGTGGATGCCTGGCAGATATCGTGCCTACTCTGATCAATGTAATGGGTATGGAGCAGCCCGCAGAGATGACAGGCAAGTCTCTGCTGATCAAAAAATAATCGCCGGATTGTTTTTGGTAAAAATCGCAGAAACGATGAAAATGAGTTGAAAAGATTCCTCAGGCACTTTGCACGGTGCCTGAGGATTTTGTAACTGATTTTTTATATCATATCTTCTTATCAGCAGGAGGAAGAATTAAATGGAACAGAAGAAAAACCTGGTGACCCTGGGCAGTACCGGGATCACCGTGGAGAAGAACTCATTTGGAGCGCTGCCCATCCAGCGTATCTCCAAGGAAGCTGCTATCGGACTGCTTCGCAAAGCCTATGCCGCAGGCGTGACCCTTTACGACACCGCCAGGTATTATACCGACAGTGAGGAAAAGGTAGGTGCAGCCTTCGAGAGCATGCGGGACAAGATCTACATTGCCACGAAGACCGGAGCTACCACAGCGGAAGGCTTTTGGAAGGATCTGCACACCTCTTTGGAGAAGCTGAAGACCGATTATATCGACATCTACCAGTTCCACAACCCGGCATTCTGCCCGAAGCCGGGAGATGGTACAGGACTCTATGAGGCGATGCTGGAAGCAAAAGCAAAAGGCATGATCCGCCACATCGGTATTACGAATCACCGCCTGAATGTGGCACACGAAGCCATCGAAAGCGGACTGTATGAGACCTTGCAGTTCCCTTTCTGCTACCTGGCAACGGACAAGGATCTGGAGCTGGTACAGGATTGTAAAAAAGCAGGTATGGGATTCATCGCCATGAAAGCACTGTCCGGCGGACTGATCAACAATTCCGCAGCTGCTTATGCTTATCTGGCACAGTTTGACAACGTGCTTCCCATCTGGGGCGTACAGCGGGAGAGCGAGCTGGATGAATTTTTATCCTACATCGACAATCCACCCACACTTACCCCTGAACTTCAGGCGGTGATCGACCACGACAGGGAAGAACTGCAGGGAGAATTCTGCAGAGGCTGCGGCTATTGCATGCCTTGCCCTGCAGGAATCGAGATCAACAACTGCGCCCGCATGAGCCTGATGATCCGAAGAGCCCCTTCCGCGGCACAGCTGACGGAAGAGATGCAGGCGAAGATGCGCAAGATCGAGGACTGTCTGCATTGCGGCAGATGCAAATCCAAGTGCCCTTACGGGCTGGATACCCCCACACTGCTTGAGAAAAACTACAAGGATTACTGCGAGATCCTTGCCGGAAAAGCATATTAACGTTTCAAAGATCTGAATAATAACCTCCTTATAGGATATACTTACCTATGAAAAAGTAAGTTAAGTATACCTGTAAGGAGGTTTTTTATGGAAAAATATCTGGAGATCATCGAAGTACATGGAAGGGAGATCCTGGATTCGAGAGGAAATCCCACGGTGGAGGCTGTCGTTACTGTGAAGGACAGGGAGAGCGGCAGATGCTTTCGGGGGACTGCGGCAGTGCCTTCCGGAGCCAGTACCGGACAGTTTGAGGCGGTGGAAATCAGGGACGGTGAGACCAGATATTTCGGACTGGGTGTACAGCATGCGGTAAAAAACGTGGATGAGAAGATTGCAAGTGTTTTACTGGGAGAGAATGCACTGGAGCAGATCCGTATTGACAGAATCCTACGGGAGACAGACGGCACGGACAATAAGAGCAACTTAGGTGCCAATGCCATGCTGGCGGTATCCATGGCGGTGGCAAAAGCGTCCGCAGAAGCACTGGGACTTTCCTTGTATCGTTACTTTGGAGGAATCTCCCCGAGACTTCTGCCGGTGCCCATGATGAATATTTTAAACGGCGGAAAGCATGCGGCAAATACGGTAGATTTTCAGGAGTTTATGATCATGCCGGTGCAGGCAGAGACTTTTGCGGAAGGACTTAAGATCTGCGCGGAGATTTATCATAATCTGAAGAAACTTTTGGAGAAAAAAGGACTTTCCACCGGTGTCGGGGACGAGGGCGGCTTTGCACCGGATCTGCCGGATGCGGAGAGTGCGCTGGATTTCCTGATAGAAGCTATTGAGACCTCCGGATATGTACCGGGGCAGGATATCAAGATCGCTATGGATGCCGCCAGTAGTGAATTATATAATGAAAAAACGGGCATGTATCATTTTCCCGGAGAGAGTAAGCTGAAAGGGGAAGAAGTTCTGCGGGATACGGGAGAGATGATCGCCTATTATGAGCGGCTGGTGGAGAAATATCCTGTTATCTCTATTGAAGACGGACTGGACGAGAATGACTGGGACGGCTGGCAGGAACTGACAAAGCGCCTGGGAGAGAAGACCCAGTTGGTGGGAGACGACCTCTTCGTCACCAATACCAAGCGTCTGGATGCCGGAATCAAACTGCATTGCGGTAATGCCATCTTGGTGAAGGTCAACCAGATCGGAACCTTGTCGGAAGCTTTTGAAGCGGTGGAGATGGCACACAAGAACGGCTACAGGGCGGTGATCTCCCACAGATCCGGTGAGACGGAGGATACCACCATTGCGGATATCGCCGTGGCACTGAATGCCGGACAGATTAAGACAGGAGCACCCTGCCGCAGCGACCGGGTGGCAAAATACAACAGACTGCTTGCCATCGAAGAAGAATTAAAAGATGCGGCGGCATATATGGAACCCTTCCGGAAAATCTGATACAGTTAGCGGAAAAAATCGGAAACTACAAAAAAATAAAAGTGTAGCATCAGGAGAATTTAGCAGAATAAATTCTCCTGTTTTTATGGGAAAACTCTGAAAAAATACATGAGAGAAAGAAAAATGTATAAAGCAGAAATGTTTAAATATACATAATAGAATAGGAAATATGCACTATATGCAGGATTTGAAAAACAGAAACTATTTTTATTGAAAAAGTTTTTCATAAATATACAGACATATGTGCGTGGTACACGCACACCGGGAAGAGACAGCAGAAGGGGCAAAGCCATGG
Source organism: Lachnospiraceae bacterium UBA5895 (assembly GCA_002431915.1). GTDB lineage: Bacteria > Bacillota > Clostridia > Lachnospirales > Lachnospiraceae > Acetatifactor. The sequence goes on from DJEP01000096.1 coordinate 10,916, forward strand.
AAACTGGCAGATACTTCATATGTAATTCAGTTGACACAGCCTCAAAAGTGTTGTAATATAACAAAAGCCGTTGTCGGAATGGTAAAGTTCATTTTTTGTACATGTATACTTGTATACAAATACAAAAAATGCATTTTATGAATGTCCGCGGACAAAAGAAAAGCAAGGAGTTGAAGAGATGCTTAAATATATTGCAAAACGTATCGGCTTAGCGCTGGTTACGATTTTTACAGTAGCAACACTCACCTTTTTCCTGATGAATATGGTTCCCGGTGGCCCGTTCCTTTCGGAGAAGGCAGTAAGCCCCGCTGCACAGGCAGCATTAGAGGCAAAATATGGACTGGACAAGCCCTTGTCCCAACAGTATCTGACGTATATGACCGACGCACTGCACGGTGATTTCGGAGAGAGTCTGAAGCAGAGAGGAAGAACCGTTACTTCTATTATAGTATCCAAGTTCCCCGTATCTGCAAGAGTCGGCGGAATCTCTGTTATCGTGGCATTACTGGTAGGTATTCCCTTAGGATGCCTGGCAGCCACCCATCGTGGTAAGACCTTAGACAGCGTGATTTCCGTAATTTCCACCTGCGGTATTGCGGTACCCAGTTTCGTTGTATGTACGTTATTGTTATACTTCCTGGGAAGTAAGGCGAAGATTCTGCCTACCTACGGAATCGGTACCTGGAAGCATTATGTAATGCCCGTGATTGCACTGGCATTGTATCCTACCGCATATATTATGCGTCTGATGCGTTCTTCCATGCTTGACGTTCTGGGACAGGATTATATGAGAACCGCTACGGCGAAGGGTGTAAAGCCTTTCTTCCGCCTGTTTAAGCATGCGCTGAGAAATGCACTGCTTCCTATTATCACTTATGTAGGTCCCATGATGACTTATACTATGACAGGAAGCTTCGTAGTAGAGAAGATATTCACGATTCCCGGTCTTGGCAATGAATTTGTAAGCTCTATCATTAACCGTGACTACACCATGATCATGGGTACCACCATTTTCCTTGCGACGCTGATGGTCATCATGAACGTACTGGTAGATATTGTATATAAGATCGTTGATCCCAGAATCAAACTGAAGTAAGAATCACGAATTAACAGGAAGGAAGATACCGATGAAAGAACCGAATGCTATGAGCTTTCATGTAAAATATAAGCCGGAAGATTTTCTGCCGGCGAACGAAGAAGAGAAGCAGAGCCAGGTCATCATGCGTGACAGCGTGGGATTCTGGCAGGATGGCTTCCGCAGACTTCGCAAGAACAAGGTGGCTATGGTCAGCCTGCTCGTTATTATTGTAATTATGATCTTTTCCTTTATTGTGCCTTCTTTTTATCCTTATGATTACAAGACACAGATCAAAGGAAGTGAGAACCTGCATCCTATGCAGTACTCCGAGAAGGAGATGGAGCGTATGGAAGCGGGAGAGAAGGTATTCCCCCATGTCCTCGGTACGGACAAAATGGGTCGTGACTATGCGATCCGTGTTATGATGGGAAGCCGTATCTCTCTGTTAGTCGGACTGATCGCTACCGCTATCATCTTCGTGATCGGATCCCTGGTAGGTTCCATTGCCGCATTCTTCGGTGGATGGGTAGACCTGATCATCATGCGTATCGTGGATATCATATATACGATACCGGATTTCCTGCTGATCGTGCTGTTGTCCTTTGCGTTGAAGGATCCGCTTGCCAGACTGGCAACCCTTCCCGGCTTCGGATGGATGCAGACCGTAGGATCTAACCTGATCAGTATTTTCATTGTATTCGCATTATTGTACTGGGTAGGTATGGCACGTATGGTACGAAGCCAGATCCTGACCCTGAAAGAGAACGATTATGTTATGGCAGCCAAGGCTCTGGGAGCTAAGGACGGTCGTATTATTAAAAAGCATCTGCTGACCAACTGTATCGGTACCCTGATCGTTACCACTACACTGCAGATCCCTTCCTCCATTTTTACCGAGAGCTATTTAAGCTTCTTAGGTATGGGTGTGGCAGTTCCCCTGCCTTCCTTAGGAAGCCTTGCAAGTGATGCCATCAACGGTATGATCACGTTCCCTTACCTGTTGTTTGCACCCTGTCTGCTGATCAGTCTGATCATCTTAAGCTTTAACCTGTTAGGTGACGGACTTCGTGATGCTTTTGACCCGAAGCTCAAGAATTAATGGAAGGAGTAACAAAGATGGATAACAAATATCTGGTAGATATACAGCATGAACGTCTCTCTTTCTTTACTCCTGCCGGAGAAGTAAAGGCACTGAACGATGTCTCCATTCACCTGAAGGAAGGCGAAGTACTGGGCATCGTAGGAGAGAGTGGTTCCGGTAAATCCGTAACCGCATACAGTCTGATGGGACTGACCGCTTATCCCGGTAAGCTGATGGGCGGAGAACTTCATTTCAATGGACATGAAGTGGAGAAGATGACCGAAAAAGATTTTTCCAAAATGCGCGGTAAAGAGGTCTCCATTATTTTCCAGGATCCTCTGACCAGCTTAAACCCTGTATATACCATCGGTAATCAGATCATGGAAGTAATTCGTCTGCATACCGATGCAGACAAGAAAAAGGCACATGCAAGAGCAGTGGAGCTGCTGTCCCTGGTAGGCATCAACGAGCCGGAGAAGCGTATGAAGCAGTATCCTCATGAGCTGTCCGGTGGTATGAGACAGCGTGTTATGATCGCGATTGCACTGGCATGTGAACCGAAGCTTCTGATCGCAGATGAGCCTACCACCGCTCTGGACGTTACCATTCAGGCACAGATTCTGGAACTGATGATGGAACTGAAGGACAAGCTGGGCATGGCAATCATCATGATCACCCATGACCTGGGTATCGTGGCAAGCATGTGTGACCGTATTGCGGTTATGTATGCCGGACGTATCGTGGAGACCGGTACCTGTGACGAGATCTTCTATAATCCGAAGCATGAATATACCAAGGGTCTGTTGGAGAGTATTCCCCGTCTGGACAGCACCAAGCATGAGAAGCTGATCCCCATCGAGGGCAACCCCGTGGATCTGCTGAATCCCCCCGCAGGCTGTGCATTTGCACCCCGCTGTAAGAACTGCATGAAGATCTGCCTGAGAGAGAATCCTCCCAGAACAGATTTCAGCGAGACCCATTATGCACACTGCTTTATGAACCAGAAAGCAGAGATGGAGGGAGGCAATACAAATGAGTGATAAGTTACTTCAGGTAGAACATTTGAAGCAGTACTTCCCTGCAGGCGGCATGGGCAAGAACCGTAAGTTCGTAAAAGCCGTGGATGATGTTACCTTTTTCGTAAACAAGGGTGAGACCCTCGGACTGGTAGGAGAGAGTGGCTGTGGTAAGACGACCACCGGCCGTTCCATCTTACGTCTGTATGAACCCACCGGCGGTAAGATCACATTCGATGACAAGGTGATCCTCGATGTGGAGAATAAAGTAAAGGTAGATATGCTGCCTTACCGTCAGAAGATGCAGATGGTATTCCAGGATCCTTACGCAAGTCTGGACCCCAGAATGACCGTAGGTGATATCGTAGGAGAAGCTATTGATATCCATAAGCTGGCTGCCAATAAAAAGGATCGCCATGACATGATCATCTCTATGTTAGAGAAAGTAGGATTAAACTCCGAGCATGCCAACCGTTATCCTCACGAGTTCTCCGGCGGACAGCGTCAGCGTGTCGGTATCGCGAGAGCACTGGCAGTGAATCCCCAGTTCATCGTCTGCGATGAGCCCATCTCCGCACTGGATGTATCCATTCAGGCACAGGTGGTAAATATGTTCGAGGAATTACAGGAGCAGATGGGACTGACATACCTGTTCATCGCCCATGACCTCTCTGTGGTAAAGCATATCTCCGATCGTATTGGTGTTATGTACCTGGGCAAGATGGTAGAGCTGGCAGACAGTTACGAACTGGTAGCAAGAAGCCTGCATCCCTATACCAAGAGCCTGATCTCTGCAATTCCCATTGCAGATCCCATCAAGGCAAGGGCAAGCAAGCGAATCGTATTGCAGGGAGATGTTCCCAGTCCTTTGAACCCTCCTACCGGATGCCGTTTCCGTACCAGATGTCCTTATGCGGATGAGTGCTGTGCACAGAAAGAGCCCGAGTGGAGAGAAGTGGAAAAGGGTCATTACGTGGCATGTCACCATGTGGAGAAGATCAATTCCTAAAATTAGATATTGACAGCTGGGTAATTTAGCTGTTTAATATAAAGCTATACAAAGCTATACAAAGCATAGTGCTTTTGTATGAAAAGAAAGAGGAGGATAACTTTATGAAAAAGAAGTTAGCTATGTTACTCACCGCAGCTATGCTGGTAGGTTCTCTGGCAGCATGCGGCAGCAGCGCCAATGGTTCTACTGCAACCGGCAGTGCCAGTGCAACTGACAGTGCCAGTGCAACTGACAGCACTAAGACCGACGCAGCAGCAACCGAAGTAAGTACTGAAGGCAAACAGCTTACCGTTCAGATTGGTCCCGATCCCGAGACCATCGATCCCGCACTGAACAGTGCAGTAGATGGCGGTAATATGCTGCTTCACTCTTTTGAGTGCCTTCTGACGGTAGACCAGGATGGCAAGATCGCTCCCGGACAGGCTGAAACCTGGGAAGTATCCGAAGACGGTCTGACATGGACGTTCCATCTTCGTGATGGATTAAAGTGGTCTGACGGCAGTGATTTGACCGCAGATGATTTCGTATACAGCTGGAAGCGTGTATGCGATCCCGTAGTAGCAGCACCTTATGCTGAGACTGTTCTGGGTATGGTTAAGGGCTTTGACGAGGCACAGGCCGGTAATGTGGATGCTCTGGCAGTATCCGCTCCCGATGCAAAGACTTTCGTTGTAGAACTTTCCAATGCCTGCCCTTATTTTGAATCCCTGGCAGCATTTGCTACCTTAAGCCCTGTTCAGCAGGCAACTGTTGAGGCCAACGGCGATGCATGGGCAACCGCAGCTGAGACCTATATTTCCAACGGACCTTTCTACATTACCGAGTGGGTACCCGGTTCTCACATTACCATGTCCAAGAACCCTAACTACTGGAATGCAGATGCCATCAAGCTTGGCAGCATCAAGTTTGTTCTGATGGAGGATTCCAATGCAGCTTACAGTGCATACCAGTCCGGTGATGTACTGTTCATCAAGGATGTTCCTACCCAGGAGATTCCCAGCCTGCAGGGCAACTCCGAGTTCCATGTAGAGCCTATTCTGGGAACTTACTATCTGTCCATGAACCTGGAAGATCCTGCATTTGAGGACGTTAACGTCCGTAAGGCTCTGAGCCTGGCAATCGACCGTGAGTATGTAGCAAATACCCTGATGCAGGGAACCTACTCTCCCGCATATAACCTCATAGGCGATGGTTGGATTGATACTGACGGAAGCTCTTTCAAGGCAAATGCTAACGGTGGTCAGAACTACATTTCCGACGACTTTGAAGCTAATCTTGAGGAGGCTAAGAAACTCTTAGCTGATGCCGGTCACCCCAATGGTGAGGGACTTCCCACCATTACCTATACCACCAACGATTCCGGTTATCACAAGACCGTTGCTGAGTACTTACAGCAGGCATGGGGAGAGCTGGGACTTACGGTAGAGGTAAATATCGTTGAGTGGGCAAGCTTTACTCCGATGCGCCGTAACGGTGAGTACATGGTAGCTCGTAACGGTTGGGTAGGAGACTACAGCGATCCTTCTAACATGTTAGATCTGTTCGTAACCGGCAACGGTAACAACGATGGTAAGTTCTCCAACGCTGAGTACGATGCAGCTATGGAGAAGGCAGCTTCCACCATGGATGCTGCTGAACGTTCCGCAGCTCTGCATGAGGCGGAGGATGTTCTGATGGATCAGGCAGGATGTATTCCGGTTGCTTACTACAATGACTTCTGGTTACAGAGCGAGAAGATCACCGGTATGTGGCATTCCGCTTATGGTTACTGGTACTTCATGTATGCTGATATTGCAGAGTAATCTACGAATCGGAAACCACGCAGAATAACCGAAGAACCCTGAAGGAGATTTCTCCTTTGGGGTTCTTTTATATAAAATATTGTTGCAATTGTGCACAATTTATGGTAATATAAAACCTGCTTGACATTAGGAGGTGTGAAATGGAAGCATTAAGAATTGTAATCAATATCATTTTCATATTAGTATGCGTAGCACTGACGGTGTTAGTATTGATGCAGGAAGGTAAGTCCGCAGGACTGGGTTCTATCAGCGGTGCAGCTGAGACCTACTGGGGCAGAAATAAAGGACGATCCATGGAGGGAATGCTGGTGAAGATTACCAAGGTTCTTGCAGTACTCTTCATGTTACTTGCAGTCGTACTGAATCTGAATGTATTTTAATCATTACGGAAGATGAACACTCTTGTGTGCAACGCATACAAGGGTGTTTTGTTTTATGTATAACTATTCAGAACCATGCAAAAGTAAAGCCTTGCAGAGGCGGTTTTGCGAATGGAGTTCTGAATAGTTATAGATATTTTTTTGAGAGAGGTTACATGAATAATAACGAAATCAGAGAGAAGAGAAAAAAGGTAATATGTGATCTGGTGAAAGACGATCTCTACGTTCCCATGAAGGAAAAGGAACTGGCAATGTTCTTACAGGTGGCAAAGGAAGACAGAGAAGAATTCCGGGAGATTCTGCGGGAGCTTCTGGTGGAAGGGAAGCTTACCCTGACTGTAAAGGGCAAATATATGAAGTCCAACGGCAGGGTGCTGACGGGAACCTTCATCAGCAATGCCAAGGGCTTCGGATTTGTGGAAGTAGAAGGACGGGACGAGGATCTGTTTATTCCGGAGGACAAGCAGGGCGGAGCTTTTCACAAGGATACGGTGGAAGTGGCATTGCTGCCGGCTAAGACGGGAAAGCGTCAGGAGGCGCAGGTACTTCGCATCATTGCCAGAGGAATGACGCAGGTGGTCGGAACCTACGAGCAGTCCAAGAACAATTTTGGCTTTGTCATCCCGGATAACACCAAGATCCCGCAGGATATTTTTGTGCCGAAGGAGTGGTCGAAGGGAGCCATGACGGGACATAAGGTTGTGGTGGAGATCACCGGCTACGGTACGAATACGAAAAGTCCGGAGGGTAAGGTCGTAGAGATTCTGGGACATATCAATGATCCCGGTGTGGACATCATGTCTATCGTGCGGGACTTTGAACTGCCGGTGGAATTCGGCGAGAAGATCATGAACCAGGTGGAGAGAGTAGCTCTGGAAGTCTCCGAGGCAGACCGTGCCGGTCGTAAAGACTTAAGAGATGTGACCATGGTGACCATTGACGGCGAGGATGCCAAGGATCTGGACGATGCGGTCAGTGTGTCTTTCGATGGTATCTATTATCATCTGGGCGTGCATATTGCCGATGTGACGAACTATGTGCAGGAGAACTCCGCACTGGACAGAGAAGCATTAAAGCGGGGCACCAGTGTCTATCTGGTGGATCGTGTGATCCCCATGTTGCCCCATGCGTTGAGCAACGGTATCTGTTCCCTGAATGAGGGGGTGGACCGTCTGGCGCTAAGTTGTCTTATGAAGGTGGACGAGCATGGCGAGATCGTGGATTATGAGATCTGCGAATCTGTGATCCGCGTCAATAAGCGGATGTCTTACACTGTGGTGAAAAAGCTGTTGAAGGAACCGGAGTGCGTGGAAGAGAATGACAGTCTGGCAGATGAAACTTCCCGGGAGAATCAGGACACCGGAATGGATTATTCCCAGTACAGAGAGCTTCTGCCCATGTTCCAACAGATGGCAGAACTGGCGGAAAAGCTGCGGAAGAAGAGGCAGAAACGGGGGGGCATTGATTTTGATTTTCCGGAGTGCAAAATCATATTAGACAAAGAAGGACATCCGCTGGATATCAAGCCCTACGAGCGTAATGTGGCGACCATGCTGATCGAGGATTTCATGCTGGCGGCCAATGAGACGGTGGCACAGCATTTTTACTGGCAGGAGCTGCCCTTCGTCTACCGTGTCCACGATGTGCCGGATCCGGAGCGGATTCAGAAGCTGTCCGCTTTCATTAACAATTACGGTTATTATATGAAAGCCCTGGGGCGGAAGAACAGTAAGGTCTCCACGGAAGAGATCCATCCCAAGGAGATTCAGAAACTGCTGCAGAAGATCGAGGGAACCCCTGAGGAGCCTATGATCGCCAGACTGACTCTGCGGAGCATGAAGCAGGCAAAATATAGCACCGAATGTACCGGACATTTTGGACTGGCATGCCAGTATTATTGTCATTTTACTTCACCGATCCGTCGTTATCCGGATTTGCAGATCCACCGTATCATCAAGGAGCAGCTGCGGGGACGCCTGAAGGAAGAGCGAGTGGAGCACTACCGGGAGATCCTGCCGGAGGTGGCAAAACATTCTTCCGAGATGGAACGCCGTGCCGATGAGGCGGAGCGGGAGACAGACAAGCTCAAGAAAGTAGAGTATATGGAGCAGCACATCGGTGAGGAATACGAAGGCGTGATCTCCGGTGTCACCGGTTGGGGACTGTACGTGGAACTTCCAAATACGGTGGAGGGACTGATCCATATCTCTACGATTCCGGGCGACTATTATCACTACAATGAAGCTGCATGTGAGATGGTGGGAGAAGCCACCGGACGCTCATTCAAGCTGGGAATGCCCGTGCGGATCGAAGTGGAGGACTGCGACCGTTTTATGCGGACTATCAATTTCCGGCTGGTGGATAAATAAATCCACGGTTCAAATGAACTGTTATCTCAAATGAACCATAGGGTTCATTGACAAATATGAAAAATATAGTAAACTGTAACTATTCAGAGCCAATGAGCAAAGGGATGCCCTTCATGAGCGTTTTGCAAATGGTAGTCTGAAAAAGTTACGTAAAGTTTGAAGAGGTAGCCATGTCAAAAGGAAAAGAGTCCCAGAAGCTGATCGCAAACAATAAAAAAGCATATCATGATTTTTTCATAGATGAGACCTATGAGTGCGGCATTGCCCTGCATGGTACGGAAGTAAAGTCCATGCGTATGGGCAAGTGTAGTATCAAGGAGGCGTTCGTCCGTATCGAAGACGGAGAAGTATTCGTCTACGGAATGCATGTAAGCCCTTATGAGAAGGGAAACATTTTCAACAAAGATCCTCTTCGTGTGAAAAAATTGCTGCTGCACAAGTATGAGATCAACAAGCTGCTGGGCAAGATCAAGGAAAAAGGGTATACATTAGTCCCTTTGCAGGTATACTTTAAGGATGGCAAGGTAAAAGTCGAGATCGGGCTGGCACGTGGTAAGAAACTCTATGACAAGAGAGAAGCCATTGCCAAAAAGGATCAGCGCAGAGAGACAGAGAAGGAATTCAAGGTCCGCAATCTGTAGATTGCGCTTTTGCGGCGCTTCACCGCAAGTGCTTGACAGCCGGTGCGTCATCAAGTATACTTGGCATGACAATTGAATAAGGGGTAGTAAAGGTTTCGACAGGGGTTTTGCAGCTGGAGAAGCGAGTCGCATGGTAATGCGTTAAATGGCCAAATTAAAATTAAACGCTAACGATAATTTAGCATACGCTGCCTAATGGCAGCAGTCGGCCCTAGGGCACTCACACCTTAGGATCCCGGCTTCAAACATGTGAGAAACGACATATGCAAAGCTTTGCGCATATGGGCGTAACATGAAGCTACTGAAATGCTCAGGGTGTTTATTCCCGGGGCGCGGAGGGAATGTCAAAGAATAAACTACACTCGTAGAAGGACAGGGAATAGGCTTTTGGACACGGGTTCGACTCCCGTCTACTC
>DJEP01000126.1 GCA_002431915.1 Lachnospiraceae bacterium UBA5895
GGCTTGAAAAAGCCCTGAAGGATTATGGTGTCCTGTAGGCTGGAAATTAAAAGTGAGAGTGGAAGAATCCCGCCTGTGAAATTTTTGTCATAGGCGGGAATTTTTGTAAAAAGAATAACAGATAGGAGAGAAGAAAATGGTAAAAGTAATCATGCATGGATGTAACGGTAAAATGGGACAGGTGATCAGCGGACTGATCGCAGCGGATCCCGATGTTGAACTCGTGGCGGGAATCGATGCCAGAGATGACGGACACAATCCCTATCCTGTATTCACAGATATTACCAAATGCGATGTGGCAGCAGACTGCATCATTGATTTCTCCGCGGCAGTGGCAGTAGACGGGCTGCTTAATTACTGTGTGGAGAAAAAGATCCCCTGCGTCCTGTGCACCACCGGTCTGTCTGAGGAACAGCTGTCAAAAGTGGACGAAGCTTCTAAAAAAGTGGCAATTTTAAAATCCGCCAACATGTCCTTAGGCATCAACCTGATGTTAAAACTTTTAAAAGAGGCATCCGGAGTATTGGCAAATGCCGGCTTCGATATCGAGATCGTAGAGAAACACCATAACCTCAAAGTAGATGCACCCAGCGGTACCGCACTGGCATTGGCAGATTCCATCAACGAGGAATTTAACGGCGAATACGAATACGTCTACGACCGCAGCACCCGCAGAGAACGCAGACCCAAGAAAGAGATCGGTATCAGCTCCGTCAGAGGCGGTACCATCGTCGGTGATCATGATGTGATCTTCGCTGGTGCGGACGAAGTTGTAACCTTCTCCCACACCGCATACTCCAAGGCAGTCTTTGGCAAAGGCGCCATTCAGGCTGCCAAGTTCCTGGCAGGCAAGCCCGCCGGCATGTATAACATGTCGGATGTAATCGATGCAGCGATATAATAAAATTTGCAAACTTTTCAATAAACCAGCAGCTAGACTGAGTGTAAGAATAAGCAGGCCGTAAGCAGACGTCGGTACTTAGCGAGGGTATTTTCCTCGCTTATGTACCGCTACGATCTGCGACATGAGCGCATCGTACTAAAGTACGAGCGTGCCGCGTTTCTTATACTCAGGTGAAGCTGCGTGGGGACAGAGAAAGGCGAACTTCATGAACGAAATGGAACAGAAGGTCCTAAAGACCCTCTCATACCAGTACAAAACACAAGCGGCAGCCTCCACGGAGATCATCAACCTCCAGTCCATCCTGAACCTCCCCAAGGGCACCGAACATTTCCTCACCGACATCCACGGCGAATACGAACAGTTCAACCACGTCCTGAAAAACGGCTCCGGCTCCGTACGCCGCAAGATCGACGAGGAATTCGGCAATACCATCAGCAATAAGGATAAAAAGAGTCTGGCGACCCTGATCTACTATCCCGAAAGCAAGCTGGAAATCGTAGAGAGAGAAGAAGACAACCTGGAGGACTGGTACAAAATATCCCTCCACCGCCTGGTGCAGGTCATAAAACGTGTCTCCTCCAAATACACCCGATCCAAGGTCAGAAAAGCCCTGCCGAAGGATTTCGCCTACGTCATCGAAGAACTGATCACCGAGAAGGAAGAAATCCAGGATAAAGAGGCATACTATAACGAGATCATCCATACCATCATCCGCATCGGCAGAGCACCGCAGTTCATCATTGCCTTAAGCCATCTGATCCAGCGGCTGGTCATCGATCATCTCCATATCGTCGGAGACATCTATGACAGAGGTCCCGGTCCCCATATCATCATGGATACCCTGTGCGAGTACCATTCCGTGGATGTTCAGTGGGGCAATCATGACATGGTGTGGATGGGGGCTGCGGCAGGAAGCCTGGCTTGCATTGCCAACGTGATCCGCATGTCTGCCAGATACGGCAACCTCGCCACCCTGGAGGACGGCTACGGCATCAACCTGCTGCCCCTTGCCACCTTTGCACTGGAGACGTACGAAAACACCAACTGCGATGCCTTTACCATCAAGTTCAACACCGATTACAATACCAAAGACCTCGGACTGGATACCAAGATGCATAAGGCAATCGCCATTTTGCAGTTCAAACTGGAAGGGCAGCTCATTATGCGGCATCCCGAGTTCCATATGGAAGACCGGATGCTGCTGCACCGGATTGATTTTGAACGGAAGATCATTACGTTAGATGGCGAAGAATATCCCATGAAGGATGTGGATTTCCCTACCGTGGATCCGGAACACCCTTACGAACTCACCGAGGAAGAGAGCAAGGTCATGCTGCGCTTACAGCAGGTATTCATGCGCTGTGAAAAACTGCAGCGCCATGTAAAATTTCTCTATTCCAAGGGCGGCATGTACAAAATCTACAACGGTAATCTCCTGTATCACGGCTGTGTGCCCTTAAATTCGGACGGAAGTTTCATGCAGGTGGAGATCTGCGGTAAAGAATATTGCGGAAAAGCCCTGTATGACATCCTGGAATATTACGCCAGAAGAGGTTACTATGCTAAAGATACCAAGGAACGTGCCCTGGGACAGGATATGATCTGGTACATCTGGGCGGGTCCCGGATCCCCGGTATTCGGCAAGGCAAAGATGGCGACATTTGAGCGGTATTTCCTGGAAGATAAGGAGACCCATGTAGAAGAGAAGAACAGCTATTATAAACTGCTGGAGAATGAAGATGTCATCGGTAAAATTCTCGAAGAGTTTGGACTGGACAAGACCGATGCCCATATCGTCAACGGACATGTACCCGTAGAACAGATCCACGGCGAATCTCCCATCAAATGCGGAGGAAAACTGTTGATCATCGACGGTGGTTTCTCCAAGGCGTACCAGAAGAAGACGGGAATCGCAGGCTATACCCTGGTATGTAATTCCAGAGGAATGCGCCTGGTAGCCCATGAACCTTTTGAATCCACGGAAGCGGCAATCATCAAGGAATCGGATATTTTCTCGGATTCTGTGGTAGTGGAGAATTTCCCCCGCAGAAAACTGGTAGCCGATACCGATACCGGCAAGGAGATCCAGGAGAATATCTTCTATCTGGAAGAACTCCTGGAGGCTTACCGGGAAGGCACCATCATGGAAGAGGTATAATTTATCTCTGACCGTTTCCTGTGGTGGAAGTGGTAGTATTGTTGTCATTACCGTTACCTACCAGATCGTTGGTGATGTCGGAGACTCCGTTCGCGGCATCATCCACGATATTTCCTACCGTATCACCGGCTTCTCCGACGGCGTTACCGGCATTGTCTAACATGGAATCATTTTCGGATACGGTATTACCGTTGCCGTTGGTATCGCCCATATTGTCTGTGGCAGCGGTTCCGGTCTCGGCGGTCTGTGTCGCAGTGCTCTCCTGGGTGGCAGGAGAGGTGGAAGGGGAAGGAGAGGCAGCCATGCTGCCGGAGTTATTGTTGTTTTTGTTATTGCCGCAGGCGGTTGCCATGCACAGGTAGACCGTGAGGATACCCAGAACCAGTAATTTTTTCCCAATGCGGGAGGTTGTGTTATTTGTTTTATTTTTCATAATGTCCTCCATTTCAAGATGACCCATTACGGGATATTTATGTCCGAACCACAGTTGGTTGGCTTGAAGGTAGTATGTGCGTATGTTAGAAAAATATACAAAAAATTTGTAAAGGGATGAGGAAGCAGATGGAATTTCGACCCTGTATTGATATTCATAACGGAAAAGTAAAACAGATCGTCGGTGGAAGCTTAAAGGATCTCGGCGATCAGGCACAGGAGAACTTTGTGTCGGAGCAGGATGCTGCTTTTTATGCAAAATTATATCAAAAAAATAACTTAAAGGGCGGACATATCATTTTACTGAATGCGGCAGACAGCCCTTATTATGAGGCTACGAAGCAACAGGCACTTTCCGCTCTGCGGGCATATCCGGGTGGTCTGCAGGTGGGCGGAGGAATCACCGCGGACAATGCGGCGGAGTACCTGGAGGCGGGAGCTGCGGCAGTGATTGTAACTTCCTATGTGTTCCGGGAGGGTCGGATCGACTACGACAGACTGGAAAAACTGGTTCACGCTGTAGGGAGAGAACATCTGGTGCTGGATGTCAGCTGCAAGCGTGTGGGAGAGCAGTATCTTATCGTGACGAACCGCTGGCAGAAGCTGACGGAAGAGATCGTGAATGAGGCACTGTTTAATAAGCTGTCCGCATATTGCGGGGAATTCCTGATCCATGCCGTGGATGTGGAAGGCAAGGCGCAGGGAATCGAACAGGAACTGGTGAAAACCATAGGGAATTATATCGGAAATCCCATCACCTATGCCGGTGGCGTTCACTCCATGGAGGATCTGCTTCTGTTAAAAAAACAGGGACAGAACCGGATGAATGTGACCATCGGAAGTGCCCTGGATCTGTTCGGGGGCAGTATGAAATGGGAAGAGGTGCTGGCGGTGTGCAGCGCGTCTTAATTGAAGCATAAAAATAAAAATGCCGCAGGATCTTAAAGTCCTGCGGCATTTCAAATATACAATTTTATATAATTAAAGCTTGGTTACGTTAACAGCCTGAGGTCCCTTTTCACCGTCTACGACATCAAAAGAAACGGCAGCGCCTTCTTCCAGAGTCTTGTAACCTTCCATGTTCAGTCCGCTGTAATGTACGAATACATCCTTGCCGGATTCATCGGAGATGAAACCATAACCCTTCTGATTGTTGAACCACTTAACTGTACCTTTGTTCATAATAGATACCTCCAAAAATTCTTTCCTGTCATTTGACTTAAAGTAATGTATATAACATTACTTCAGCAACTGCATCATAGCACAGAGGGTAGTAAAAGTAAATAGATGATTTGTAAAAATGCACAAAAATTTATGGGAAAATCATTCATAAATACGAAGAAATGAAGAAAATCTTGGGAAAATATTACAAAATTGTTAAGAAATGATTGCTGTAAGGGCTTTCCTGTGGTAGAATAGTATGATATTTAGCGGAGGTGACTCAATGAAAAGACGTAAACATAAGCGGAGACTGAACCATGTGTTGATTCTTACGTCGGACGCAGCAGATGCCAATGTAAGGCAGATCAGGGTACGCGCATGGATTGTGGAAGTAGTAGTCCTGGTGTTATGCGTGCTCATCGGCGGCGTGATCGGCTACTTTATCTACGAAGGACAGCTGTGGGAGAATGCCAGCAGACGGAGCCATGAACAGGTCGTGGCGTTAGAAGAAGAGAACAAGACGCTGACGGAGCAGAACAACAAGCTGGAAGCACAGGTGACGGAACAGGCAGAAGAAATACAGATCTTAAGTGATACGGTAAGTCAGAAAGTACAGAGCGAGAGCGAACTGTCGGCAGCGTTGGAGAAGCAGAGCCTTCCCACGGAATTCCCGCTGACAGGTTCCGCATCCATGGAAGAGGCAACGGAAGGTGAGCCTATGTGCATTTTCCATGCATCGGTAGGCACTACGGTTGTTGCCGCGGCAAGCGGTACGGTGATTGCAGTGAATGATGATGAGACCTACGGACACAGTGTGTGGGTGGATCACGGCAATGGCTACATTACAATTTATCGGAACAAGGGTGATGCAACAGTGACCACCGGGGATACGGTAGTACAGGGTACCACATTATTTGTTATCGGTGAGGATAATGCGGATCTGGGATACCAGATGCAGAAGGACGGAAGTTATATCAATCCTATGGATATGCTGGCAATCAGTGGTTGATTGCGGAAAGGTTTGGAAGATACATGTTAGGAAAAAAGAACGCAGATACAAAAATGAATACACTGATCGGTGCCGGTGCGGAGTTAGCCGGGGATTTCACCCTGGACGGTTCCGCAAGAATCGACGGTAAGATCGGCGGAAACGTAACGGTGACGGGCAATCTCATCCTGGGAGCGGGAAGCGTGGTCACGGGAGATGTACAGGCTGCATCCGTATTGATCGGCGGAGAAGTGACCGGTAATATCAATGCACCGGAGAAGGCGGAACTGACTGCTTCCGCGAAGGTACTGGGAGATATTGCCACCAAGGTGATCGTTATTGATGAGCATGCTGTATTCCAGGGCAAGATCGATATGAACCAGACAGTTCCCGATAAAAAGGGAAAAAGCAGAACTGCAAAGGCAATACGCGCCGGACGCAAGAGTGCGAAAGCAGCCATTGCGGAAGCTTTGAAAGAAGTGGAAGAGGAAGAAAAAAGAGAAAATCAGGAAGCTGTTCCGGAAACTGCTCCGGAATCCACACCGGAACCTGCCCAGAATAAAACAGAAGAATAATCATAAAAAGACATTGACGTAACTTCGTCAATGTCTTTTTCGTTTGGTATCTTATGATTCTGACTTTTTCTCCATCCGGTCAAATACCAGTTCATATCCATCGTTGCCGTAATTCAGAGAACGGTTTACACGGCTGATGGTAGCGGTAGAGGCTCCGGTCTTCTCGGCAATCTCTAAATATGTCTTACCGTCCTTCAGCATGGCAGCTACTTCAAAACGCTGGGACAGAGACAACAACTCATTGACCGTGCACAGATCTTCAAAGAAACTGTAGCATTCCTCACGGGACTGTAGACATAACACTGCATCAAACAGAGAATCCACAGCATCCGTTTTGATTTTTTTATTCATGTTCGACACACCTTTCCATAGTTGTAATAAATACAACGCAACTATTTGTATTTTAGCATACTAAAGTTGTAAAGTAAAGATGTGAAACAAAATAGTTATAAAATCTTCATAAATTTCGAGACAAGGTGAAGGTGTCGGGTGTTGACATGTAGTTTTTAATACCATATAATAGCCACATAGGGAAAACAAGTAGCTGCGCAGCAGATATTTGTTTTCTTGTGGCTATTAACGAGAGAACCGTCTGCGGAGCAGACAGTAGAGCGCGCAAGCGCGAGTTCTCGAGTTAATGTACTACGGAAAGGACAGCAGGATATTATGGCAGCTACAACAGAAGAATTACTGCAGACGATCTTACAGAGCCTGGAGAAAGTAGAATATATCAAATCAGAAGACATTCCGAACATTGATCTGTACATGGATCAGGTACTGACTTTCATGGACCGGAAGTTACGTTCAGCAGTCCGCCCGCAGACAGAAGACAGGGCATTGACCAAGACCATGATCAACAATTATGCGAAGAACGATCTGTTGCCTCCTCCGGTGAAGAAGAAATATTCTAAGGAACATGTGCTGCTTCTCATTTTTATTTACTATTATAAAGGGGTGATCCCCATGAATGAGATACAGACGCTGCTCAAGCCCCTGACGGACCGCTATTTCCAAAACGGACAGGCTTTTGACTTAGAGAGGGTCTATAAGGAAGTCGTGGCATTAGAGAAGGAACAGTTAGAAGATCTGAAGCAGGATGTAGTGAAGCAATTCCACAGAGCAGAGGAGTCTTTTGCCGATGTGACCGGAGAAGAACAGGAATTTTTACAGAAGTTTGCTCTGATCTGTCTTTTAAGTTTTGATGTCTATATGAAGAAAATGATCGTGGAGCGCCTGGTAACGGAACTGGCAAACGATGCGAAGACAGTGGAGCCTGACAAGGAAGCCCACAAGAAAAATAAAGAAAAATAAGTAATAAAGTCAGAAACAGGAAAATTTTATGAAAGCATTTATGGATCTTCATACGCATACCCTGGCAGCAGGGCATGCGTATAGTACATTATTGGAAAATATAGACGCTGCACTGGAAGAGGGAATCCGGTATTTGGGAATGAGTGAGCATGGTCCCATTACCCCCGGAGGACCTCATGAGTTCTATTTTGGCAATTACAAAGTGATCCCCAGAGAATACGACAGAGAGGAAAAGACCGGGAGAGTAATACCGCAGGCAGGAGGAAGGCTGCGTCTATTATGCGGTGTGGAGGCGAATATCCGTGACATGGACGGTACCCTGGATCTTGAGGAACAGAAGATGCAGACAATGGATTATGCCATTGCCAGTATCCATCCCTTTGCCTATACTGCGGGCAGCCGTAAGGAGAACACACTTGCCTCTGTCAGAGCTTTTCAGAACCCTTATGTGAAAATACTGGGACATCCGGATGACGGCAGATTCCCGTTAGATTACGATGAACTGGTACGAGAAGCAAAGGTGGCAGGAATTGCACTGGAGGTCAACAATTCTTCTCTGCATCCGAAGTCTGCAAGACAGGGTGGCAGGGAAAATATCACGGATTTGTTAAAGGCTTGCATGAAGTATGATCAGGCTGTTATAATGGGAACGGACAGCCATATGTGTTTTTCCATAGGAAAATTTGACGAGGCGGAGCGGCTGATGCGGGAATTGGAATTTCCTGCGGAACTGGTACTGAATTATGACCCGGAAAATATCCGTAAACTGATCAACATTACATTGGACTGATTCCCTCCGGCATCGCCGGAAGCAAGAATACACGCCAAAGACGGCACGCCCCACAAGAGGGCAGATAGGAGAACAAATGAAAGACGCAAATTGTGGATATTGTATGAGAGGAGAGCTGTTAGATAAGTTCGGCATTTTTATCTGTGACCTGAAAGTGAGCAGCCTGATCCTGTTCAAGGAGCAGAGCCATCCCGGCAGATGTATCGTGGCATATAAGGATCATGTCAGCGAGATCGTGGACATCAGCGAGGAAGAGAGAAGATTATTCTTCGAGGATGTAGCGCATGCAGCCAAAGCCATCCATGCAGCATTCCACCCTGATAAATTAAACTACGGCGCTTACGGTGACACCGGCTGCCATCTGCATATGCACCTGTGCCCCAAGTATAAGGATGGATTTGAGTGGGGCGGAACTTTCGAGATGAACCCCGGCAAGACACTTCTGACCGACGCTGAGTATCAGGAGATGATCGATAAGATCAAGGCAAACCTGTAAAGACTTCGGAACATTTTCCCCGGGATTACATAGAATAGATATGTAATCTCAGGGAGGATGAACGATTATGAAGACAAAGAAAGTAACGGCAATCGTACTGTCTGCGCTGCTGGCGACAGCTATGCTTACGGGCTGTGGCAGCGCAGAACAGGCGAATGGACCAAAGAAGACCAGAGTGGTGCTCAATGAGGTAGCCCACTCTCTTTTTTATGCACCGATGTATGTGGCGATCGAAGAAGGCTATTTTGATGATGCCGGGATTGATCTGGAACTGGTGACGGGATTTGGCGCGGATAAGACCATGACCGCGGTACTGACCGGAGAGGCGGATATCGGTTTCATGGGCAGTGAGAGTACGATTTACACTTATGCCGGCGGCACGGAGGACTATGTGGTGAACTTTGCCCAGCTGACCCAGCGTGCGGGGAATTTCCTGGTGGCGAGAGAGCCCATTGACGACTTTTCATGGGATATGTTAAAAGGCACCACGGTCTTAGGCGGCAGAGCAGGCGGCATGCCGGAGATGGTATTTGAATATATCCTGGAGAAAAATAATGTTGATCCGTCTGCAGATCTGACCATTGACCAGAGTATTGACTTTGGTTCCACGGCAGCGGCATTTTCCGGCGGACAGGGAGATTTCACTATTGAGTTCGAGCCTCACGCCACACTGTTGGAGCAGAAAGGGGACGGCTACGTGGTGGCATCTCTGGGCGAAGAATCCGGCTACGTACCATACACTTCTTTTTCTGCGAAGAAGAGTTATATAGAGAAAAATCCGGAAACGATCCAGGCATTCACCGATGCACTGCAGAAAGGCATGGATTATGTACAGGAGCACAGTGCGGAAGAAATCGCCAAATGTATTGCACCCCAGTTCGCCGAGACGGAGAGCGATACTCTGACAGCCATTGTAGCAAGATATCTGGGGCAGGACACCTGGAAAGAAGATCTGATCTTCCACGAAGATGCCTTTGACTTATTACAGAATATACTGGAAGATTCCGATGTGATAAAAGAGAGAGTGCCTTACAAGATACTGGTGAATACTGAATTTGCAGAGAAAGCGGCGATGAGATAAGTAGATAAGTAAAACGGAGCATATAAAAGAAAAGGAGGAGGATCAGACGTCCTCCTCCTTGATGTGTATATTTTTGATAGCCCAGAGCTTTAATGCCTTGGCGTTGGTACTGATCTTCTCCAGGGAATCTAAAATATCCTGGAAAGCCGGGCGCTCGTCCTCGGAGATCACACCGTCTTCGGAGATGGCAATCAGGGAAGCCCGGAGGGTATCGATGTCTTTTAAGGAGCCCAGCACCTTTAATGCCAGTCTGTCAAAATCTACGATATCCACCTCGGAGACACTGTTGCGCCCTAAGGGACATTCTTTGGCACAGAAGGAATTGCACAGCTCCGGTGTATTATATGCCTCAGCCATTGCCTTGACTTCCTCAGGGTAGGGGGCGATGGTGTCCAGTTCGATCCTTGCCAGTCTGGTGCGGTCGATGCCTACCAGTTCAGCAGCTTTTTCGCGGCTGCTGAAGTCAGGATTCGCCTCCGCGGCTTCGCAACGTGCGAGATAGTACATATTATCAGCGGCTTTTGTAGCTTTTTTACCCATTTTTCTTTTGATCCTTTTATATTATAGTGTAATCAAACATCTCTAGTATCACAGTTTAGTAGAAAAACGACACATTGTAAAGGAAAAATGACGATATTTTACGAAAAGCAGTTGAGGGAATGTGTAAAATTTGCTAAAATGTAAGAGATGTGAAAAAGATTAATTTTTCATATATAAAACGGAGGTGCGGTAATGGGTTTAATCAGAGCAGCAAGAGATGCAGTCAGCAGTATGATGGCTGACCAGTGGAGAGAGTATTTCTACTGTGATTCTCTTTCCAATGACGTATTGGTAGTAAAAGGACAGCAACGTGTAACCAATGGACGCAACAGCAACACTAAGGGAGTGGAGAACATTATCTCCAATGGCTCCATCGTGGCAGTCAACGAAGGTCAGTGTATGATCATCGTAGATCAGGGCGGAATCGTAGAGTTCTGTGCGGATGCCGGTGAGTTCGTATATGATTCTTCCACAGAACCCAGCCTGTTCTACGGCAATCTTGGCGAGAGCGTTAAGAATACTTTTTCCAATATCGGAAAGCGTTTTACCTTTGGCGGTAATGCGGCGAAGGATCAGAGAATCTACTTCTTCAATATCAAGGAGATCATGAACAACCTCTTTGGTACGGCAA
The DNA here is from genome assembly GCA_002431915.1 of Lachnospiraceae bacterium UBA5895. Classification (GTDB taxonomy): domain Bacteria; phylum Bacillota; class Clostridia; order Lachnospirales; family Lachnospiraceae; genus Acetatifactor. The sequence goes on from DJEP01000126.1 coordinate 11,068, forward strand.
GCCCCATTCCGTTCCGGGTAATTGACCAGAATATCGGACTGGATCTGGATACCTCCTTACGTTGTAACGGTGAGTATTCCTTCCATTTGGTAGATCCTTTGTTATTCTATAAAAATGTATGCGGTAACGTAACAGAGTCCTATACCAGAAGTGAACTGGTAGCGAAGATGAAGTCCGAGCTGCTGACTGCACTGCAGCCTGCACTGGCTAAGATCTCTGCACTGGGTGTACGCCCCAGCGAAGTTCCCGCACATACTGCGGAACTCACAGAAGCCCTGAAGGAAGAGCTTTCCGATCTGTGGACCAAGCTTCGTGGTATCGAGATCGTTACCATCAATATCAACTCTGCGAAGATCCCCGATGAAGATGCGAAGACCATCGCAGATCTGCAGAGAACCGCAGTACTGCGTAATACCGGAATGGCAGCAGCTACCATGACCGCTGCACAGGCAGAGGCTATGAAGATGGCAGCATCCAACACCTCTACCGGTCCCATGATGGCATTTGCAGGCATGAACATGGCGAACATGGTAGGCGGTATCAATGCCGGGCAGTTGTATCAGATGGATGCACAGCAGAACGGTATGGGTATGCAGCAGGCACAGGCAGCACCCGCACAGAACCAGAGCCCTAAGATGCAGGCACCGGTACTTGGCTGGACCTGTAGCTGTGGCGCAACAGATAACCGCGGTAAGTTCTGCTCCGAGTGTGGCGCACCCAAGCCCTCCGATGCAGGCTGGACCTGCAGCTGCGGCGCAGTAAATCAGGGCAAGTTCTGTTCCGAATGCGGAGCAAAGAAGCCGGAAGGCGCACCAATCTACAAATGTGATAAGTGCGGCTGGGAACCGGAAGATCCTGCACATCCTCCTAAGTTCTGCCCGGAGTGCGGCGATCCTTTTGATGAGAACGACAGAGTATAAGCTCGTATCATAATATTCAGCAGAATATTTTACAAAACAGCAGTACAGCGGATGTCTCTAGGGCGTCTGCTGTACTTTGCTGTAACAGTTCAGCCAAAACATATCGAGAGCAGAAAACATGCCTGCATGATTTTGCAAATGAATATGCTTCCGGGATGGAATGATGCTTTGAGCTGTGTGATCAATACGTAGGCATCAAAGTCGGGGGCTTTTAACCCCGACATCATATTATACAACAGAATGGAAAACAGAGAGAAACGTAAATGAACGGAAGCCTGATTGCGGTTATTGTTATATTGGTATTGTGCCTGGTACTGGCAGGAATTATATATTATGCGTATTACTGTATCAAACGGAAACTGAGAGAGACCTCCAGACTATTGTTTGGGACAGACTCCATGATCGAAGGGATGAAACAGAGGGAACAGGAAGTGGAGACGACACCGAAGTCGGTATCCTCCGCAACGAATCTGTATATGCCATCCATCATGCGGGACTTCCCGGAATTTCATTATGACGAGATGAAGAGCAGAGCAGAGAATGTACTGATCTCTTATTTGCAGAGTATTACGAGACAGAATCCGGCACTTTTGTCGGAAGGAACGAAGGAATTGAGAGAACAGATCAGACTGCGGCTGGAGATATTACAGAACCAGTCTCAGAAGGAAAGCTTTGAAAATATTCATATTCACAGAACAGAGATCCACCAGTACCGGAAGCAGAGGGGGAGACAGAGTATTGTCCTGCAGTCGGCGGTGGAATATGTACATGCCTTAAAAGAGAACGGCAAGCTGATCAGAGGCAGCGAAGAACGTAAGGAACAGGCAAAATATAACGTGGAACTGGTCTATATCCAGGATCAGGATATGATTGAAAACCAGGAGGATGCGGGTCTGGGACTGAACTGTCCGAACTGCGGTGCACCTCTGCCGGGACTGGGAGCCAAGAAGTGTATTTACTGTGACACACCGATCGTGGAATACAATCTGCGTGTATGGAATTTCAGCCGGGTGGAAGAGGTATAGAGAAAGCAGAGAGGGTTGCATGGAAGAGAAGCGTATGGGATTGAAAAACGGGGTTACACCACAGAAAAAACAGACGGGAGATGTGGACAGGCAGCTGGATGAGACCACCAGAGAACTGCACCGGGAACGGGAAAAGCTGATGGCTGTGATCCGCATGTCCGGAGATTTGATCTTTGAATACGATATCGCAAATGACAAAATGTACTATGCCGGTCCGGGGGAAGGCATCCTGTATTCCACACAGATTACGGAAGGGTATACGGATCATCTGTTGCGGGAAGCGGGCAGCCGGATGGAGACGGTGGAACAAAAGCTTTCGGAAGCGTTGCGCAGCGGCAAACCGGATATTTATATCGAACTCTGTAAGACCGATGCGGATGGCAAGCCCCGGTGGGTGAAGGTCATCGGACAGACTTTTTATGACGAAAAAGGAGAGCCGGAACGGGTTCTGGGGAAGGTCTGTGATATTGACGAACAGAAGAAAAAAGAATGGGAACTGCGGGAAAAATCCCAAAAGGATTCTCTGACTGGATTATTAAACAATAAAACGATCAAACAGCAGATCGGCAGACGCCTGCAGAACCTGCAACGTGGACAGACCGCATATCTGGTGGTGCAGGATGTGGACAGTTTTAAGAAGATCAACGATACTAATGGGCATCTGTTCGGAGATGCGGTGTTGTGTTCTTTTGCGGATGAACTTGGGAATATTTTTCCCGATGCGTTGAAAGGCAGGATCGGCGGAGATGAATTTGTCTTCTACGTGGAAGACATGGACAGAGAACTGTTTCAGGAAAAGTTAAAACAGCTGAACCGTTGTATGTCCGACCGCTATGATGATGACAAGACAGGATTACATATCTCCTGTAGTCTGGGTGTGGCAGTGACAGACGGCACGGTAACGGATTATAATCTGCTGTTCCAGTGGGCGGATGCTGCACTGTATCAGGTGAAGAGCAAGGGGAAAGGCGCTTATTATCTGTTGGATGTCAAGGAAGGTGTGGCATTACCCGGCAAAAGTTATCTGGACAGTGAGGAGAACAAAGAGGACGAGATCGTTCACAAAGAGGCACAGTTCGAGAGTGCGGAAGACCTGGTACTGTTCTGCATGGATCTGCTGGAAAACGTACCAAATCTGACCAGCGCACTGAAGGTAATCTGTGAGAGGACCTGCAGCTTTTTCGGAATTGACGACATGATCTGTGTGGAAGTCAATGAAGCCGGTCCCATGATTCGTTATCAGTGGAATCGGGAAGAAAAACAGAACTTTGCCAAAAGAATATTGAATCCCGGTGTGTTTGAGTGGGACAGAATCCGAAAAAGAGCAGATGAATCTGGCGCAGTGATCTACAGGCAGTCGGAGACTCCGGATGTTTACAAAGAAGAAGCTGAATCCGTGATGATTGTAATGTCTACTGCTGCAAAGGGATTAAAGGCCAGTGTGATTTTCTCGGATCGCCGCACAGACAGAAAATGGGAAGAAGAGAAAAATGCCCTGTGCAGAATCTCCCACCAGATATTTAACCGTCTCCGTATGCTAAAAAATGCGGAAAAAGATCAGCGGGAGCTGAACCGTAAGTTAAACTACGATGCCCTGACCGGACTGCCGGTATATAATAAGTTCGTGGACAAGCTGGAGGTTTATATGGCAAACCACGGGAAAAACGGATTGTTCTTTGTGTCCTCTGATTTTTCTAATTTCCAGTATGTGAACGAAATGTACGGTTACGAAGTGGGAGACCGCATTTTGCATGATTTTGCGGTGGCATTGCAGGAAAAATGTCAGGACGGAGTACTGTTCTGCCGTGTGACCTCGGATCATTTTGTAGGGGTATTGAAGGAAGAGACGGTAGAAGATGCCAGAGACAAATATCTGGAATTTACCAATTCTTTTGTGCAGAAGACCAACAGCCGTTATGATCAGTGCAATCTGGTCATTGCCACGGGAATGTATGAGATACTGGAGAATGACTGGTCGGTGTCTTCCATGATGGATAACGCCAATGAGGCGAGAAAACAGTGTAAGACGCAAAAAGTGGACAGCGCGGTGGAAATTTATACGGAGAAGATCCGTAAGGATTTAGAGAACACCAGAGAGATCGTATCCGGTATGGTCAGCGCTTATAATAACAAAGAATTTCGTGCATACCTGCAGCCGAAGGTGTCTCTGCATACCGGCAAGGTGGTAGGCGCGGAGGCACTGGTGCGGTGGATCCGTTCCGATGGTTCCATGGTGATGCCGGGACGATTTATCGATGTTTTCGAGAGAAACGGGTTTGTCACCAAGGTGGACTTTGCAATCCTGGATCAGGTGATGGAGTATTTGCGGGATGCACTGGCACAGGGAGAAGAAGTGGTGCCGATCTCGGTGAATTTTTCCAGGAGACACAATGAATATATGGATTTTGTACCGAATATTCTGAAACGACTGAAGGAGTACAAGGTGCCCAGTGAACTGCTGGAAGTGGAAGTAACGGAGTCTGTATTCATGTCTGACCTGAACAAGCTGACCAACAATCTGGAGACCTTAAGAGACAATGGTGTAGAGATCTCGGTGGACGATTTCGGCAGCGGCTATTCTTCTCTGAATCTGTTGTCCAAGGTGGCGGTAGACACGGTAAAGCTGGACAAACAGTTCCTGGATGATACCATGAACAGCGAACGGGAAGAAACGGCATTGACAATTATCAAATATCTGACTAAAATGTTGAAGCATCTCGGTTTTAAAGTATTGGCAGAGGGCGTGGAGACAAAGGAGCAGTTGGACATGCTGCGGCTGGCGGACTGTGACATCGTGCAGGGCTATTTTTATGCAAAACCGATGCCCGTCGAAGACTTTAGGAAGTTTTTGCAGGAATTTAATGAAAGGGAAAACGCGTAATTCATGAGTATTTATGATACCTTAAATAAAGAACAAAAAGAAGCGGTGCTTCATACGGAAGGACCGCTCCTTCTGTTAGCAGGCGCAGGAAGCGGCAAGACCCGTGTGCTGACCCACAGAGTGGCGTACCTGATCGACGAGATGGGAGTGAATCCCTGGAATATTCTCGCCATTACTTTTACCAACAAGGCGGCGCAGGAGATGCGGGAACGTGTGGATCAGATTGCAGGATTTGGCGCGGATCAGGTGTGGGTAGCAACTTTCCATGCCACTTGTATGCGGATCCTCAGGAGACATATTGATAGACTGGGGTATGATACGAATTTTACCATCTATGACACAGATGATCAGAAGACTGTGATCAAACAGGTATGTAAGCGTCTGAACATCGATACGAAGATGTACAAGGAGCGGACACTGTTGTCAGAGATCTCCTCTGCCAAGGATGAACTGGTGGATGTGAGGGAATTTGAAGTAAAATCCGTGGGAGACTATCGCAAAAGTGTGACGGCAAAGGTCTACAGAGAGTATCAGGAGACGCTGAAGAAGAGCAATGCACTGGATTTTGATGATATCATCGTAAAGACAGTGGAACTGTTCAAAAGCTGCCCGGAGGTTCTGTATAACTACCAGGAGCGTTTTAAATATATTATGGTGGATGAGTACCAGGATACCAATACGGCGCAGTTTGAGCTGATCCGCCTGTTAGCAGACGGCTATCGCAATCTGTGCGTGGTAGGTGATGACGATCAGTCCATCTATAAATTCCGCGGTGCAAATATCCGTAACATTTTAGATTACGAGAAGGTATATCCCGATGCAAAAGTGATCAAACTGGAACAGAACTATCGTTCCACACAGAACATTCTGGATGCTGCCAACGCGGTGATCCGTAACAACAGAGGCCGTAAAGAGAAAGCTCTTTGGACGGAAAAGGGAGCGGGCAGCCGGATCCATTTCCGGCAGTTTGACAATGCCTACGAAGAGGCGGAGTATATTGCGGACGATATCTCCGATAAAGTAAATAAGGACGGTGTTGCTTATGCGGATTGTGCGGTTCTGTACCGGACTAATGCTCAATCCAGACTTTTGGAAGAGCGTATGGTGGTGGAAGGAATTCCCTATCATGTGGTAGGTGGTGTGAACTTCTATGCACGTCAGGAAATACGGGATATCCTGGCATATTTAAAGACAATTGATAACGGCAGGGACGAAGTGGCTCTGCGCAGAATCATCAATGTACCGAAACGAAGCATCGGCGCAGCTTCCCTGGAAAAGGTGGCAGATTATGCACAGATGAAGGATATTACGTTATTCGATGCGCTGTGCGAAGCAGACCAGATCAAGGGACTTGGCAGAGCGGAAGTGAAAATCCGTGGATTCGTGAATCTGATCGAGGTACTGCGCAGTGGTTTGTCCTCTTATACATTGCCGGATCTGATCAAGTCTTTATTAGAACGGATCGATTATGCGGAATATCTGCGGGATCAGGATGAAGAATCCGCGGAGGACCGTCTGGGGAACGTAGATGAATTGATCACCAAGGCAGCCGCCTATGAGGAGACCCATGATGAGCCTTCTCTGTCGGAATTTTTAGAGGAGATCATGCTGGTAGCGGATATTGACAATGTGGAGAACGGTGACAACCGGGTGCTGCTCATGACGCTGCACAGCGCCAAGGGTCTGGAATTTCCGGTGGTGTATCTCGCCGGCATGGAGGATGGATTATTCCCCAGCTTTATGACCATTGCTTCCGATGATCCTTTAGAGATCGAAGAAGAGAGACGACTGGCTTATGTGGGAATCACCAGAGCCAAAGAGGATCTGACCCTGACCTGCGCCAGGAGCAGAATGCTTCGCGGTGAGAACCAATACAATCCGGTGAGCCGTTTTGTGCGGGAGATTCCGAAGGAACTTATGGATAATACCCTGCCGCAAAACAGAAGATACCGGGACGATGATCTGGAGGATTTTCAGGCGAGAAGAGCCAATGAGGCAGCCCTGCGTGCCATGGGATTAGAGGCAATTGCAACACCACGATCCGGCTCCGGTTCGGGCAGCGGATTCGGAGGCTTTGGCAATACCGGATTTGATCCAAGACCCAAGGCAGTGTTAAAACCCCGCGTTACGGCAAAGGCGGATAAACCTTATATTTCCAAAGGAATCAGCGGACTGAACCAGCTGGCGGGACTGCAGAAGGGCACGGAATTCAAGGCACCGGAAGAACTGGAGTATGCCGTAGGTGACAGAGTGCGTCATATCAAATACGGCGAAGGTACGGTGTTAAATATCGTGAGAGAACCCAGGGACTATAAGGTCACGGTGGAGTTCGACCAGGCAGGACAGAAGATTATGTATGCATCTTTTGCCAAGTTAAAACGGGTATAGTATTTTTCACGAAAACATGGTATTATATAAGGGAATAAAAACAATTGCTTTGCATCTGGAGAAATGCCCGGATGCCGGAAAGGCAGGTAAATAATATGAACAGAATTGAGAATCTGGTAGATCTTGACAAATTGAACGAGCTGAAGATCAGCGAATTGAAAAAGCTTAATAAGCTCCTCGGTAAGGAAGTGGAAGAGAAGAAGGAGCGTAACGTATTGGTATGGGTACTGGCGATTATCGGTGCGGTAGCTGCTGTGGCGGCTGTAGCTTATGCGGTATATCATTTCTTCTTTGCACAGGATTATCTGGATGACTTCGAGGATGACTTCGAAGATGAAGCAGATGATGTGGAAGAGGATGATGATGACTTCTTCGAGGATGAAGGAGAGAACTAACCCATGAAAAAAGGACAGGTATATGAAGGATTTGTTGTAAGGGTCGATTTTCCCAACAAAGGGATCGTCTGTGTGGGAGATGAGACTGCTGTAGTCAAGAACAGCCTGCCCGGACAGAAAGTAAAGTTCTCGGTGAATAAAGTACGCAAAGGGAAGGCGGAAGGAAGGCTTTTAGAGGTGACGGAGAAGTCACCTCTGGAAACCGGCCGGAAGTGTTCCCTTTTTGGGTTATGCGGCGGATGCACCTATCTGTCTCTCCCTTACGAGGAACAGCTGAAAGTCAAAGAGAAACAGGTAAAGAGACTGTTGGACAGTGTGTTAAACAGGCAGGAAGAAGCCTGGATTTTCGAAGGCATCAAAGGCAGTCCGAAAGCTTATGAATATCGTAATAAGATGGAGTTCTCTTTCGGAGATGAATATAAGGACGGGCCGCTGGCATTGGGCATGCACAGGAGAGGCAGTTTCTACGACATTGTGACCGTAGCGGATTGCAAGATCGTGGATGCGGATTACCGTCTGATTTTGCAGACAGTAAGGGATTATTTCGCGGGGGAAAAGGTAAGCTTTTTCCACAGAATGAGCCATGAGGGATATTTACGTCACCTGCTGGTACGTAAGGCATCCCGCACCGGAGAAATTCTTGTGGCACTGGTGACAACGTCGCAGAATCCATGGCAGGGAGAAGATTCTTCTGCGGAGGTCAGCGGGGATGCGAATGCTTTGATTGCCGGATTCCGGGATCTGTTACTTACTTTGGAACAGGATGGAAAGCTTGCCGGTAAATTCGCAGGAATTTTACATATTACCAATGATTCCATTGCGGATGTGGTGCAGAGTGATCATACGGAGCTGCTATACGGACAGGAGTATTTTTATGAGGAACTGCTGGGGTTGAAATTCAAGATCTCTACGTTCTCCTTTTTCCAGACCAACTCCTACAGTGCGGAGGTACTGTACCAGACGGCGAGAGATTACGTGGGAGACCTGGGCGGCAGCGACAAGACCGTGTTCGACCTCTACAGCGGCACCGGCACCATCGCACAGCTCATGGCACCGGCAGCCGGTAAAGTCATCGGTGTGGAGATCGTGGAAGAAGCCGTGGAGGCAGCGAAGAAAAATGCCGCAGCCAACGGACTGCATAACTGCGAATTCATCGCCGGAGATGTGTTGAAGGTACTGGACGAAGTGGAAGAGAAGCCGGATATGATCATCTTAGATCCTCCAAGAGACGGCATCCACCCCAAGGCACTGCCGAAGATCATCGCCACTATTAGGTG
>DJEP01000062.1 GCA_002431915.1 Lachnospiraceae bacterium UBA5895
GATACCGGTTTGTTAAATTCCATATTTTTTCTCCTTACTTCTCGTTGTAACTATTCAGCCTCTCTTCGCCCTATAACCGTCTCAAGCAATTTTTCTGAATGCAAGCATTCGCCGAATAGTTTAAGACGGTTACATGTCTCTGAATAGTTACACTCGGTTATAATTGATCAGGCATCCCTTCAGGATGATCTGGCGCTCTTCATCGGTCAGTTCTCCTAACTTCAGGGAGAATTCCTTCATGCCCTCTCCGGGTGTTACCACATAAGCTTTGATCTCTTCTGCCTTATCTTCCACAGCCTTCTTGATACCGGGAATAAACAGGTAATCCAGGTTCTTGAAAGGCAGGTCACCGGGCTGGATCAGGAAAGGAAGCATACCCCAGTTGATCAGATTGGAACGATAACGCTTGGTAGCGTACTCGTTGGCAATATTCGCCCAGCCGCCCAGTACTTTCTGACAGGAAGCAGCCTGCTCACGGGCAGAACCGTCTCCGGGCTTCACTGCAAAAATGGTAGAACCGAATCCGGTGTTCTCACGATTTGCCTCCGGATACTGCTTCTTCACTTCGCCCATGACATCCTTCAGTACCGGAACTGCCTGGCAGGGATGTCCGCCGTTCATACGCTCTTTCTCTGCCTTCTGGATCTCCTTGGCACGTCCTACATACTGGGGATCCTTACGGCTTAAGGTGAACTCCGCCAGTCCCAGAGGATTGGAACGATAGGAAGAGGTCTCACCGGAAGGAATCAGCTCATCGGTGGTGGTTACGGGATCGTGGATCTCGGATACTACCTGCAGTACCAGGTTCTCCGGCAATGCTCCCATAGCGGGCCAGTCCTTGATGTTGGGACCGAACTGGATCTCCACGCTCTCGTCTGCCACACCGTGGGAATCAAATACACGGTTCTTGTAAATATTGCTGTCGAAATGATATTTGTATTTTCCGAAGTCGCCGTCGAAGTCCGTTGCGGGAGTCAGGACACCCTTGTTGGCTGCGGTAGCTGCGATAGATCTTGCATCCATCAGAGCTACGGAAGCGATCTGACCGTTCTGCAGCTTGGAACCTTCGCGGTTCGGGAAGTTTCTGGTAGAGTGACGGATACTGAACGCATTGTTGGCAGGGGTATCTCCGGCACCGAAGCAGGGACCGCAGAACGCTGTCTTCATGACTGCACCGGTCTCTAAGATGGTCGCTGCACAGCCGTTACGGATCAGTTCCATGTATACGGGCATGGATGCGGGATATACGCTTAAGGTAAATTCATCCGCACCGATGTATCTTCCCTTCAGGATGTCGGCTGCTGCGCAGATATTCTCGAATCCACCGCCGGCACAGCCTGCGATGATACCCTGATCTACGATGAATTTGCCGTTCTTTACTTTATTCTTCAGAGTGAAGTCCACAGCGCCGTCTAAACTTACCTTGGCACGCTTCTCGGTCTCATCCAGAATATCCATCAGATTCGCATTCAGTTCTTCGATGGTATAGGTGTTGCTGGGATGGAACGGCATGGCGATCATGGGACGGATCTTGTCCAGATCTACCTCGATCAGTCCGTCATAATAGGTTACCTGACCGGGATTCAGTTCCTTATAGTCTTCGGTACGTCCGTGGATTTCATAGAACTCACGGATCTGGTCGTCGGTCTTCCAGATGGAGGACAGGCAGGTGGTCTCTGTGGTCATGACATCAATGCCGATACGGAAATCCGCACTTAAGGAAGCCACGCCGGGACCCACGAACTCCATTACTTTATTCTTCACATAGCCGTTCTTGAATACAGCGCCGATGATAGCCAGTGCCACGTCCTGAGGACCGACACCCTTCACGGGAGCGCCCTTTAAGTATACGGCTACCACGCCGGGCATATTGATATCATAAGTCTGATTCAGCAGCTGCTTAACCAGTTCGGGACCGCCTTCGCCCATAGCCATGGTACCCAGGGCACCGTAACGGGTATGGGAATCGGAACCAAGGATCATCTTGCCGCCGCCGGCTAACATCTCTCTGGCAAACTGGTGGATAACCGCCTGATGAGGGGGTACATAGACTCCGCCGTACTTTTTCGCACAGGTCAGACCAAACATGTGGTCATCCTCGTTGATAGTACCGCCTACGGCACACAGAGAGTTATGACAGTTGGTCAATACATAGGGCATGGGGAACTTCTGCAATCCGGATGCTCTTGCGGTCTGAATGATACCTACAAATGTAATGTCATGGCTGGTCAGCTTATCGAAACGGATCTTCAGCTTGTCCATATTGCCGGAAGTATTATGCTCCCGTAAAATACCGTAAGCCATGGTATTTTTCGCTGCTTCTTCCTTAGAGATCGTAATGCCGGTCTTCGCCTGTATCTGACTTGCCGCTTCCGGAGTATCTGCTACAATTTCTGTACCATTTACCAGATAAGCGCCGCCCTGTGTTAACTGAATCATGCTCGTCCTCCTGTTCGTGTCCGAATTATGTCTGCAATCTCTGCATCTTTTCAGACTGTACTTTTCTTATTATAAAGGTTTGCTCTCCCGGATGCAACCTGCATCTTTATTCTTTAATAAGGTATCTGCCACCATAAACCACATCAATAAGAATGCTGCCACACACACAGACAGATACAATTTAATCTGCACCGACTGGAAATGTCCGCGATAGGTGATTCCGGACAGCGGTGCAATATCCGGCAGCTGCTCGCCGTTTAGATATGCCCTGCCGTATTCCGCCTGGGGCTTCTCCCCCTCCGGAGTTACCAGCAGAATGACTCCGGCAGCATTATCCCGCACAGACGCTTTCATCTGATAGGTTTTGCCTGCGGTCAGCTTCCAGTCTGTCAGCTGCATTTCAAATACTGTATTTTCATAAGTCTCTATGGGAACCGCCTTTTCTCCACACAATGTCTCTCCATCGTAGATAGCGATCTTCGTCTTTCCTTCCATGCTTGCTTCCATGCTTTCTTCACTGCTTTTATCCAGGCAGCCGCAGACGAACAGCATAAAGCCAAGCAACGATGCTCCATAGACTCTGTAAGTAAACAGATGATGATAGCTGGTATGGGTATTCATAATAAAATACCATGCAGGAGAGGTTAAGGTCACTGCCGCAAAAATCAGTTGTTCCGTTTTTATGCGGAATTCTCCCCGCAGGAATTCGTAGAAGAGCACCACGATCCATGCAAGTAACAGCAGAATAAACAGCGGGAACAGATAATGTCTGAAATTGTTATACAGCGTATCGATCCTGCAATAAGTCTGATGCAGCAGTCTGTTCTCATCAGGCATGCCGCTGAACAGGTGATTGAATACCGCGCCGATTCCATTGTCCAGGATCGAAGGACCGCAGAGAATCGTCTCAATGACCCATTTTACGCCGAAGAATCCACCCCAGCCGATGACATAGGAGATACCGCCGCCGAATAACAGCGTGATCCGCTCCTTCAGATTCACTTTCTCTCCTGCCGCTACCAGCAGCCAACAGAACGGGAATGCGAAGCTAAGTAACGGATAGGTCAGGAAATCAAAATAGCAGGTCACAATTCCCAGAAATAAAAACAGATAATATCTTCTGTTTTTCTCTAAAATCCAGTCTGTCTTCAGCAGAACAAACAAGCTTCCCAGCATAGCCACATAAAATACCGGCGAATTCTGCAGTGACATAGCGGTAGCTGCCGGTGTCAGGAACGCACAGGAACAGAAAAATGCCAGCAGATACCTTTTCTGTCCCGTCGCCTTATAGATGGCGCAGCCTACACATCCCATGACAAACAGCTGGGCAAAACTGTTAACCAGCAGATAATCCCAGTAGTCCATAAAATAGAAGATGGGACGCAGAACTGCAACATAGCCGTGCCAGTATCTTCCGTAATTGTTCATATCCGCCGCACGTTTGATGGCGGATTCCTCTCCTTCGTTGTAACAATTGTTCAGGATTGTCCGGTCTGTGGCATCATCCAGGGTTCCGATCTCATAGGAAGTGAAGAAAGGAATATACTGGGTATAGCGGTTATTGACCAGCGGTGCCCATCCCATCTGTCCGCTGTACTCAAATGTGGACTCCTTCGATTCCTGATTCACCGGAATATGATAGGCCAAAGTCAGAAGCAGGATTCCAACCACTCCCGCTGCGATCAAAATTCCGATATATTTTACGAAAAAACCGATCCAGATTCCGAACAGTGACTTCGGTTTGGAAACATCTTTTGTACCGTTCAATTTCGTCTTCTCCCTCATATATAAAATCATCACTTGTAACTCTTCAGAACTTTATCATTCCAAAGTATAGCATATTACTTCCCTGCCGACAAGTAAGCATCCTGCGGCTATGCACGAACCTCTAGGTCCTGCTCTGTCTTAGACGGCAGGAATTCCCCACCACCAGTTCCGGCTGGATCAGTATCCTGCGTTCCGCCTTCTCCCCGGCTTCCCCGCGAAGCAGTGAAAGCAACAGCTGTGCCGCCATCTCTCCCAGTTTCTCCTGGGGATGGACGATGGTGGTCAGGTGGAAATCTCCTCCCATTGCCATGTAAGAATTGTCATAGCCGGTGACGGAAATATCCTCCGGAACCCGGATCCCCCGGGCAGTCAGCGCCGGGATGACCTGCATGGCAATCTGGTCGTTGTAACAGACGATGGCTTCCGGCATCATTCCCTTCGACAGCAGGCGTAAGATTCCCTCCTGGGGATGGACTTTGCGGTCCTCCGTGTGGAACCAGATCACCTTGTCCGGATCGTAGAGCACTCCCGCCTCCTGCAGGGCCTGCACATATCCTCTGTGCCTGTTCTGTCCCTGAATATCGTCCGCCTTGAAGATCCCGGCGATATTTCTATGCCCTGTATCCAGCAGATACTTCGTGATCAGACAGCCTCCCCGGCAGTCATCCATCAACACCTGGGGCTTGTCCTCCATCCGGTCAAAGCACCCCTGGATAAACACATAAGGAATGCCATATTCCTCCAGCCGCTCGTACAGATGCAGATGCCTGCAGCTGATCTGGCTTTTACTGGGCTCAATGATAACTCCGTCGATGTCCTTCTGCAACAGTTCTTCCAGGCACTTCGCCTCCTGGCTCCTGGAGTTTCTCGTATTTTTTAACAAAATACTGTACCCCTGCGCCGTGAGCACCTCATCGATTCCCTGAATGACCCGGGGGAAAATATAATCCGACAGATACGTCGTCACCACGGCGATATTGTGGGACTCATGCTCCGGGCGCACCCGCTCCGACACGAAAGTTCCCTTCCCGTGTACCGCATAGATTGCCCCCTCCTGCTCCAGAATAGCAAGCGCCTTGCGGACCGTCTGACGGCTTACCTGATAGGCTTCCGCCAGCCGGTTCTCCGAGGGAACTCTATCCCCCGCCCGCAGTTCGCCACGGCGGATCTGCTCCTGTAAATCATGATGCATTTTATAATATTTTAATTGCTTTTCTTCCATATTCTCTATGCCCGCCTGCTATTTTCCACTCCGGCATTTCTCATCCGCTGTCGCAATCAGCTGTCTGAGTTCCTCCGCACCGCTGACGTAATTTCCATCTATGGTATCATTATGAATCACATAATCGCAGATCTTCCGGTTCCGCTTCTCCGCATCGATGGACAGGATCCGCAGGGTCTTTTCCTCAGTGTCATAATCGGAGTCAATAATATCCGCAATCAGCTTTTCCTTATCCCTTGCCACATAGATGATATGTGTGGGGAAAGAACGTTTCATGGCAATGGCACCGCACATATCCACCGGGATCACAGCGAATTTTCCCTGTTCCAGCAGTTCCTGAATGTCTTCTTTTCTGGTGCCGTACCGCACGCCGGCATAAGCTGTTTTTTCAAAAAAGTTCATCTGATCGAAGGCTTCTTCCGACACATACCGGTGCCCGTAACGCCCGGACTCCGTGCAATAATTCACCGGGCGCACGAACAATCCCTGTAACTCTCCCCCGGGATCACTGCACAGTGCCTCCGTGATCTCCCGTTTGCCGGAGCCGGAGGGTCCCACCAGTGCCAGTACCGCCGGTGCGATGATCTTCTCGGTCTTAGATGTGGAAGCTTTCATAATCTGTTTCACCAGAGACACGAATTCCGACATGGTATTTACGGACAGAAGTCCCGTCATCCTGGCATTCCAGGGCTTTCGCATCAGCACCGGATATTCCGCTTTACTCTCCAAAATATTGTGGATGGCATCATCTAACACAATGTCGAAATGGACACGATCCTTGGCGCTTCCCAAAATGATATTTTCCGGCGGGAATTCCGGGAACTGGGTCATGATCTGCTCCGCCCGCACTCCCATGAACCGCGGTGACACCGCTGTAATAAAAAATACATCCGCGATCTGCATCAGCTTGCGGATCGCCCGCTTCGTCTCCTCCGTGGGGATCTGTCTTTGGTACAGTTCGGGATCACTGTAAAATTCTTTGATCACCGAGGTTCGTCCCTCATTCGCCCAGGAAGTGATCTCTTCTAAGCGGTACGGTTCCTCCGGGTGATATTTTTCATTTGCCATACGAATGGCTATGCTGTTAAACGGGGCGGTAACGTCGTCCCAGTCAATGCCGATACTAGGTCTGAGCATACTGTATTCCTCACTTTTTCCGATGCGTTCTCCGCAAACGCTTCCAAAGTCTAGCATAGCATAAACTGTCTCCCGGCACAATCACCGGGAATCTGTCTTTTATTCGTTGACTTATCAACATCTATGTGTTACACTTCATTAAATTGTTGTACAGTCAACATCTTACAGGAGGAATTTTTATGCAGGATCGTTTTGAAAGATTTGTCATATCCATCACGGAATTGCACCGTTATCTGCAAAAATTAAAGGAACTGGAAATGGGCCAGATGGATCTGAAGGCCGGTTACACCATGTGTCTGTATTATCTTGGGAAGCATCCGGAGGGTCTGACCGCCACACAGCTGACGGAATTATGCAAGGAAGACAAAGCCGCTATCTCCCGCACCTTAAGTCAGTTAAGTTCGAGAGGGCTGGTCTCCTGCGAGCTGCCGGAGCATAAACGCTCCTACCGCACGCTGTATTATCTGACGGAGGAAGGCAGCACTGTAGTCAAAAAAATCAGTACCCGGATCTATGCCGCACTGGCGCACGGCGGAGATGGCATGACAGAGGAGCAGCGCGTCAATCTCTATGATTCACTGGAGCGGATTTCTCATAATCTGGAACAATATCTTGCAGAGTTTACGTCGGAGCATCCAGCGCAAAAATAAGCAGACAGAACATCATTATAAAAAGAACAGGAACATTATTATGGAAAAAATACGTTTTATCACAGATTCCGCATCCGATATAAATTACCCCAGAGAGGATGTTACCATTCTGCCTTTGCACATTCGTTTCGGCGAGGATGAATACGCTGACGGTGTCACCATCAGTCATAAACAATTCTATGAGAAGCTGATCGAATGCGACACTCTCCCCACTACCAGCCTGATCTCTCCCGCCGCTTTTGAAGAAGCTTATGAAGAAGCCGTCTCCGCAGGAGAGACCGTCATTGTAATTACTATCTCCGGCAAACTGTCCGGCACCTGCCAGAGTGCCCGGATTGCTGCCGAAGATTATGAAGGCAGGGTATTCGTCGTAGACAGCCTGAATGCCACCATCGGAGAACGCATTTTGGTGGAATATGGATTGCAGTTAAAGGATCAGGGCAAATCCGCGGAAGACATTGTCCGCATTCTTGAAAAGGAGAAAACCAGGATCCACACCATGGGACTTCTGGATACCCTGGAATATCTGAAAAAAGGCGGCCGCATCTCCCCTACCGTGGCATTCATCGGCGGTGCACTGGCCATCAAGCCGGTAGTCGCTGTTTCCGACGGAGAGATCATTATGCTGGGCAAGGCCCGGGGCTCCAAAAACGGCAGCAACTTCCTCATCCGGGAGATCGAAAAGGCGGACGGTGTAGATTTCTCCAGACCTTTCTGTCTGGGTTATACCGGTCTGAGTGATGAACTTTTGCAAAAATACATTCATGACAGCGAACATCTCTGGAAAGATTACGCCAAAGAGCTTCCCATCAGTACCCTGGGTGCCACCATCGGTACCCATGTGGGTCCCGGTGCCGTTGCTGTGGCTTTTTTTGAGCACTAAGACTTTTACATTTTCCGGTATTTGCTTAAAAATAGGACTAATTTCCCACTATTCCCCCACTGACAAAATTCTCCTCTTATGGTATATTGTAGAATCATTTTATATTGTTTATTTATTTTCTACATTATAAGAGAGGAGAATTTTCATGGGTCTGTTACTGTCCGCAAATCATATCGTCATACACAGTTATTCGCCCGTAGGCGATTTTCTGCTTGTGCTTCTGTGCCTTTTGTCACTGTTACTGATTCGACAGACTTTCATCAAACAAAGCCGGACATTCCGGATTTTCAAATCCTGCTTTGCACTGCTCTGTGTCGCCGCCACCGCCAACATTGCCTTTTATTATGTTGACCTCTTTTCTAGAGAGAATACGCTTCTTTGGATTCTGCGATCCATATATCATACCAGCCTTTTGTCTCTGTTTTGCCTCTATATTACTTACCTGAAAATACTGATTGTCTTTCCGAAAGATACCTCCGAAAAATATACCCTTCTGTCCTATGGTATTCTGCTGGTCTTCGGAATTGCAGATATTCTGAGTCCTCTGACCGGTTGGGGATTTCAGCAGGATCATTACGGAGCCTGGCACGAAAACCTGCTGCTGACACCCTTTATGGCCGGATACCTTCTATATCTGGCGGTAATTCTGTTCCTGCTGGTTCATTACAGGCGCAGGCTTCCCACCGCACTGTTTCACATGCTGTTGCTCACAGAAGCTGTGTGTGCCGTGGTCGTAGTGCTGGAGGCCGCCCTGAATACAACATCCTACCTGGCTACTACATATTTCCTGCCTCTTCTGGTCGTATTGTATATGCTCCACGCAAATGCCTACGACCCCAAGACCGGTGCTCTGGGTTCCGCTTCTCTGGATGAATATCTGCGCCAGCAGAAGCAGAGTCCTTCCTCACAGGATACTTATTATATATGTCTTCGTTTTGACATGGACTTCGAATACGTCATAACCGAAGAAATGGGAAAATTATTTTACGGTTTCTGGACGGATTATTTCCGCAAAGGCAGACTGTTTAATCCCTCCACCAGTTTCTTCGTGCTGGCGGTGGACAGCCGCAATCTGCCCGATGTTACAGCACGAGCCGTCACGTTGATCAAAAAAGTGTTCCAGAAATATTACGATGAATATAGGCTCCCCTATAAGCTGTTGCTTTTCGACCATCTGGATTTTTGTGAGAATCTGGAACAGTTCTACGAGGTATTCAATTACTTTTCCGGAAAAGTGGCACAGAATTCCTATCGTGTCTTCGGCGAAGAAGATTACCAGGCATATAAAGAGATGCATTATATCAAAACGCAGCTGAAAGATATTGCGGAGCACGGCTCTCTGGATGATGAACGCGTTCTCGTCTATTGCCAGCCGGTGCGGAACGTGCATACCGGTACTTATGATACCGCAGAATCTCTCATGCGTCTGCGTCTGCCCCAGACCGGCATGGTATTTCCCGACCGTTTTATTCCTCTGGCGGAAAAATACGGCTATATTCACCGGCTGAGCATGATCATCCTGAACAAGACCTGCAGGCAGATCAAACAGATGCAGGACGAGGGTTACCTGATCTCCCGGGTATCCGTAAATCTCTCCGTGGAAGAACTGGGAGAAAAGGATTTCATGGAAGAGTTCAAATCCATCGTTCGAGCCACGGGCATCGATTTCCATACCATTGCCGTAGAATTCACGGAGACACAGAACGACACGGAATACGAGTTGGTGCAGGAATGTGTGGATGAGTTCAAAAAACTGGGCGTATGTACTTACCTGGATGATTTCGGAACCGGGTATTCCAACTTCGACCGGATCTTAAGCCTGAAGCTGGATGTGGTAAAATTCGACAGAAGCCTTTTATTGATGGCGGATCAGGATTCCAACTCCCGTTTTATTCTGAACTATTTCTCCGCTGCCTTTGAGCGACTGGGTTACAAGGTATTGTACGAAGGCGTCGAGACCGAGGAGCAGGAAGCCCTGTGTATTGACAGCCATGCAGATTACTTACAGGGTTACAAGTTCTCCAAGCCGATTCCCATCGAGGAGCTGCCCCGGTTCCTGACACATGCTTAAATAATAAAATGCTTTCCACGTAAAAATCCCGAAGACTTTTCACAGTCTCCGGGATTTCGATTTCTATTTATTTCTTGTTTCTCTTTTGCTTAACGATTACTATTAAGCTGCCTTTTTAGCTTTCTTTTCTTTCATCTGCTTAGCAAAGGTCTGTGCGCCTTCCACTACCAGGAAGATTGCCAGGACTGCCATTGCAGCAGCGAAGAATAACTGGAACCAGTCACCCCATGCAGCAGTGCCGGCACCGATTGCCTTGCACTTGTTGATCACGGTAATCACCAGGCTGGTCAGGGTTGCAGCAAGCATGAATACCATAGGGAAGTAGAACATCTTGTTGTTCTTACCGACTTCACCAAGCCATGCAGCCACTGCCATCAGTGCGATACCTGCAAGCAGCTGGTTGGCAGCACCGAACAGACCCCAGATCTGGCTTAAGGACAGACCGCCGAGGATACAGCCGATGACAACCATCAGAACGGTACCGAACAGAGGATGAGCCAGCACCTTACGTGCGCCCTTGGCGTCCTTGTAAGTAGCCTCGCCTTCCTTCAGGAACAGCTCGGAGAACATGAAACGGCTCAGACGGGTACCGGTATCCAGACTGGTCAGTGCAAATACGGATACAGACAGAGTTAACAGTGCGTAAATGGTGGTGTATGCCTTAGAGGTCTCGGTACCGAACATGGATGCGATACCTGCAGCAAATGCAGCTGCGGGAGAACCGAACTCACCGTTTAAATACTTCTGGTATACTGCGCCGACTGCTACCAGAGCGATAACACCCAGAGCAGACTCGATCAGCATGGAACCATAACCGATAGCCTTGGCATCCTTCTCGTTCGCAAGCTGCTTGGAAGAAGTACCGGTAGCGATCAGGCTGTGGAAACCGGAACATGCACCACATGCTACGGTGATGAACAACATAGGGAACAATGTCTGTCCTGTCTTAGGCTCCCAGCTGGTGAACGCGGGGATATCGAAAGCAACGGTACCGGTGAAAGCACCTGCAACCACACCGATGAATGCCAGACCGATCATGGCATACAGCAGAAAACTGGACAGATAATCACGGGGCTGTAACAGGATCCATACGGGAACCAGAGAAGCTACAGCGATGTACACACCTACGAATACAATCCATGCGATACGGTTCATGGCAAAGCCAACGTTCAGACCAAAAACAGTGATAGCCACGATACCGATGATGCCACCGATGGTAGCAGGAAGAGTCTTAACGCCCATTCTGTTGGTCACATAACCGTAAATAACAGCCAGAACGATGAACAGCAGAGAGATCATTGCGGTAGACTGATTACCGGTGGGATTGGTCACAAAACCGAAAGCGGTCTTGCCGGCATCATCAGCCAGGGTCAGGAAAGTACCTGCCACAATGTTAACGAAGGAAGCGATTACCAGGATCAGCACCAGAAGTGCGAAGATGATGAAGAGCTTCTTAGCTCTGGATCCCATGGAATCCTCGATGATCTCACCTACAGATTTACCGTCATGTCTGATAGATGCGAATAAAGATCCGAAGTCCTGCAGACCGCCGAAGAAAATACCACCGATGATACACCACAGGAATACGGGAACCCATCCGAAGATGGAAGCCTGAATCGGTCCGTTGATCGGACCAGCTCCGGCGATGGATGAAAAATGATGTCCCATAAGTACGGCAGGCTTAGCTGCGACGTAATCCACACCGTCCTCCTTCTCAATAGCAGGAGTTTTCTTGGTAGGATCGATGCCCCACTGTTTTGCCAGCCAGGAGCCATAGAACACATAGCCGATAAACAATAAAACGATAGCGGCTACAACGATTAATAATGCTGTCATTTGTGTTTCTCCTTTTCTTAATACACAGATTTAATTTATCATTGCCTTTTTTACGAGCTTCTTCAGAATCTGTCCGTGGCGGTTGTGGACGATCCGACCCGAAGAGAGTTCGACGACAATCAAACGATAATTACTCCAGCCTTGAAATCCCCAGAGATAACTCTGATAATGCTTACACTTTTTCACCTGTGCAAGGGCATCCTCCTCAGCATGGCCGGTCAGAATGATCAGGACGACATCGCTGTTCCGATGGTTGGAAGACGGCTGCACATTTGCAGTTCCCCGCTTCCATGCGGTAGCATCCAGTTCCAGAAGGCATTCCTTAGATAAAGACTCTTCTGTGGCAAAATACACTGTCTCGTTGGTGTCAATATCTGCCACCTTGGCTTTCCTGATCAGAAAATACTGCTCATTGTGGGATCCGAAAACCGCTTCTGCTGCGAATGGCGGTTCTACAGCTTCTGTTTTAACATTGTAGTAAGTCTGATAAGACCGCAGGACACGCTGAAGCGCTTCCCCGGGAGTAAGTGTCTTTTCCGATTCCATTCTGATTTCCTTTTAAGCATATGTAATTGATTACATTTACGTTTATGCACTTCTTACTTTAGCACTTTGCAGTGTCTTATTCAATGAATATTTTAGCATTTCTTTACACTTTTTTATAATTACGTGCTTTATCGTTTTATCATAATCCTCAAATGCCATTTTTCCAAGGTGCAAATTTAACCTATATACCATTACAAATTTAATATTTTCTTTTTACATCTCTTATACTTTTTTACATCACAAGCAATACGAATTTGTTCAAAAAAATACCATGCATCACAAATGCATGGCAGCTTTCTGCTATTGATCTTAGCTATTTTCCGTATGAGCCTTTTCTTCCTTGATCTCCCAATGGATCAGGAAAGTAAGAGCCGCCCGGAGTCCGATGATACCGGCTACGGTGACGATCTCCTTCCAGTCCCGGACAATAACGGTCTTGAGGATCTCGCTGCACAGCTTGAATTCCAGTCCCACAGCCAGTCCCTGTGCCAGAGTGATCTTCATATCCGGCACCCGGCGGATATAATTATAAAATCCCTTCACACCCGAAATAATAATTACGATCACACCTACAAATTCAAAGAACAGGATTGCCACCTGCACAATACTGTTCATAACCTCTTCCAAACTTTCGATGATTTCCATGCACAGCCCCCACAGTCCTGATATTTTATTATTTCTGTATACTGTTTACTGCATCTGCCTTATTCATCTTACCGTATTTTTATCTGCGGCGCAAGTAATATCGAAGATCTCCCATAGGATTCTCAGGCATTATCTGTTTTATCATTATCCGCATTCAGCAGTTCCTGCATGGTATGCCACCCCAGCACCGCACATTTTACCCGGGCAGGCATATGGGCGATATCCTGCAATACGGAAGTCTCTTCCAGCTCGTCCTTCTCTTCCTCGGTGATACTTCCCTTGATCATCTTCAGGAACAGATCTGCCAGATGCAGCGCCTCTTCCTTACTTCTGCCGATGACCAGCTCCAACATCATGTCGGCGGAAGCCTGGGAAATGGCACAGCCGTCCCCTTCAAAGGATCCGTCCACGACGACACCATCCTCCACCTTCAGTTCCAGGAAAATGTCATCACCGCAGCTGGGATTGACACCCTCCAGTACCAGGTTGGCGTCCTCCAGCTTGTGCTTATGATATGGATGCAGATTATGCTCCGTCAGAATTTCATTATAAAAAGTCTTATTCTCCATAGCCCATCTGTCTCCTTATTTTTGCAAGGCTTGTTAAAAATGCCTGAATCTCTTCTTCCGTATTGTAGACACCCAGACTTACCCTGGTGGTAGACAATACCTTCAGATACTGCAGCAGAGGCTGGGCACAATGATGTCCCACACGGACCGCAATATGATCCGCGTCTAAAATAGATGCCACATCATGAGGATGTACACCGTCCAGTTTGAAGGTCACAATGCCGTGATGCTCCTCCGCCTTCTGTGAACCCAGAATGTGTACCGCCGGAATCTCCTTCATGCCGTCCATCAGTTGTGCGGTCAGCTTCGCTTCTCTCTCTTCGATAAAATCAAACCCGATCTTCTGCACATAACGGATCGCCTCTGCCAGTGCATAGGCTCCTCCGCCGTTTACCGTGCCGGCCTCGAACTTATGGGGCACCTCCGCCCATACAGCACCGGTCCGGCTGACGGAATCGATCATTTCTCCACCGCATAAAAACGGCGGCATCTTCTCTAACAGCTCCTGCTTCGCATATAATACACCGATTCCCATGGGGGCATACATTTTATGCCCGGAAAACGCCAGAAAATCCACATCCAGGTCCTGTACATCCACTGCCATATGAGGCACGCTCTGGGCACCGTCTGCCACAAAATAAGCACCTGCTTCATGTGCCAGCTGTGCAAAACGTTTGATATCATTTTTGCAGCCCAGCACATTGGATACCTGGGTCATGGCAACAATCTTCGTACGGTCGCTCAGTGCCTCTTTAAAAGCTTCCTCGGTGTATTTTCCATCCTCGGTGCACTCTAAATATTTTACCACCGCTCCGGTTCTTTCTGCTGCCTGCTGCCAGGGCAGAAGATTGCTGTGGTGCTCCATAATGCTCACCAGGATCTCATCCCCGGGCTGTAACACCAGGGATCCGAAGCTGTATGCCACCAGGTTTAAGGCTTCCGTCGCATTGCGGACGAAGATGATCTCCGCCGCCTCTTTCGCATTTAAAAATCCCCGGACCGTCTCTCTGGCTTCTTCGTATTTTTCGGTTGCTGCCTCTCCCAGCTCGTATAATCCACGCAGGGGATTGGCATTGTATTTTTCATAAAATTCTCGCTCTGCCTCCAGGACACAGACCGGCTTCTGTGAAGTCGCCGCCGTATCCAGATAGATCACTTCCTGATTCTCCAGCAGAGGAAAATCCTTACGGATCTCGCTGATTGAAGTCATCATACTTCCTCCTGTTATCTTACTCTTCCGCTTCCTCTTCTTCCACGGCTCTGTCCAGGAATTCCTGTACCTTCGCCTGTGTGGCGGCATCGGGGATTTTGCGGCAGACCGCATCCACCTTCGCCATTGCCATCATTTCATAGATCTGCTCTCTGTTCATGCCACGGCTCTCTAAGTAGAACAGCAGCTCATCATCCAGCTTACCAATGGTAGCGCCATGGTTGCCTTCCACATCTTCCTCCGCACAGAGGATCAGGGGAATGGTCTGGTTCACCACATCATTGGACAGTAACAGTACATCCTCTTTTTCATTGCCTACCGCGCCCTTGGCACCCCATTTGAAATCAATGGTACCGCGGTATAACTTAAAGGCATGATCCCGTAACACACCGCCTGCCTGCATATTACTCTGAGTCTTTTTGCCTTCATGCAGTGCCACGTAGTTCATATCCAGTCTGCCATCACCGTCTACAATATAAGCGGTATCGGCATTCAGGCTGCTCTCTCTGCCCTGTAGGGTGGTCTTGCATCCGAGGTAGGTGTTCTTCCCCCCCAGGATCAGCTGGATCACTTCCAGGGAAGCCTTCTCCTCACACAGGGCACCGATATCATTCATAAAAGTAAATTCACTGCCCAGTCTCTGCACCTGGATCAGGCGGATCTTCGCTCCCTCTTCCAGATACAGTCTGGTGGATACCGCTGCCTGACCTGCTGCCTCTCTGTCGGAAGCAAAGTCCTCGATCACAGTGATCTCGCTGTTTTTACCTGCTCTTACCGCTACGGCTCCCGCCTGTACACTGTTCTGCACATATTCGTAATCCAGCAGTAACGGCTGCGCTTCTGTCACATCCGCGGGCACCTCATAATGTTTTGCCCCCACTCCCGCTGCAGCAAGCAGACCGTCCATATCTTCTCCCATACCGGAGGCAATGCCTGCGAAATCGGTATTCCAGGGTTTGGAGCCTTCGTTTTCAACGGTCGTTATCTTCTCCGGCAGGGTGGCTTTTGCCTCTCCCGCCGTAGGAATCGTTATTTTGTCCAGCTGCGTCTCGTTCATGCGAAGCCATTTCCATGTCTTCGAGGGCAGCCGGTTGATGGTCATATTGTATTCTTTTTCCATACTATTACCTATATCTTTCTCATAGCCTGCAATCTTTGGGCCACCGGCACAAAGTTGTTGCCTCACCTTAGCCAATGCTGCCTTTCATCTCCAGGCGGATCAGGTTGTTCATCTCTACCGCGTATTCCAACGGCAGTTCCTTCGATACATTGTCTGCAAATCCGCTGACGATCATGGCTCTGGCGTCCTCCTCGGAGATACCGCGAGACATCAGATAGAATACTGCCTCATCACTGATTCTGCCGATCTTCGCTTCATGTCCGATGTCGGCATCCTGGGTCCGGATATCCATGGCCGGAATGGTGTCGGAACGGGACTTGTCATCCAGCATCAGGGACTGACAGGATACGGCGGATTTGCTCTTCGCCGCGCTGTTCTTCACTACCACGGAGCTTCGGAAGGTACTGATACCGCCATCCTTGGAGATGGACTTGGTATTGATATAGGAAGTGGTCTCCGGTGCATTGTGGACCACCTTGGTACCGGTATCCAGATTCTGTCCGGCTCCGGCGAATGTGATGCCTGTGAACTCTGCTCTGGCACCCTTACCGTTCAGCACGCTCATGGGGTACAGGTAGGACACGTGGGATCCGAAGGAACCGGATACCCATTCGATGGTACCGCCCTCTTCCACCAGGGCACGCTTGGTGTTCAGGTTATACATATTCTTGGACCAGTTCTCAATGGTGGAATAACGCAGCTTTGCATTCTTCCCGACGAACAGTTCCACACAGCCGGCATGAAGGTTCGCCACGTTATACTTCGGTGCGGAACAGCCCTCGATGAAATGCAGATAAGCGCCCTCATCCACAATGATCAGGGTATGCTCGAACTGTCCGGCACCCGGTGCATTCAGTCGAAAATAGGACTGTAAGGGAATCGTCACAGACACTCCGGGAGGTACATATACGAAGGAACCGCCGGACCATACGGCACCGTGCAGTGCTGCGAATTTGTGGTCTCTGGGGGTAACCAGCTTCATGAAATGCTTCCGCACCATATCCGCATATTCCCCGTTCAGAGCACTCTCCATATCAGTGTAGACTACGCCCTGGGCTGCCACTTCTTCTCTGACATTATGATATACCAGCTCGGAATCGTACTGGGCGCCCACACCGGCGAGAGACTTCCGCTCCGCCTGGGGGATTCCCAGTTTTTCAAAAGTATCCTTGATGTCCTCCGGCACCTCGGACCATTTGGCACTCATATGGGTATTGGGCTTGACATAGGTCACGATATCGTCCATGTTCAGACCCTCGATGGAGGGACCCCAGTCAGGGACTTCCATCTCATTATAGATCTGCAATGACTGCAGACGGAAATTCGCCATCCATGCGGGATCGTTCTTTTTCGCGGAGATCTCTTCCACAATGGCGGGCGTCAGTCCTTTCTGAATGCGGTAGACGTCTTTTTCCTCGTTACGGATATCGTAAATGCTTCTGTTGACATCTTCCACATAAGTCTTTTCTCGTTCACTCATTCGGATCGTCGACCTCCTTTACGCTTCCAGAAAACGCTCGAAGCCATGCTCGTTGATCTCGTCCACGAGAGAAGCGTCGCCGGATGCCACGATCTTGCCATTCACCAGTACATGAGTCTTATCCACATGCAGTGCCTCTAAGATTCTGGTGCTGTGGGTAATGATCAACAGCGCACCCTTTTTGTCCTTCTGGTATTCTTCTACGCCCTTGGATACCGTACGTACCGCATCCACGTCCAGTCCGGAATCGGTCTCATCCAGAATTGCCAGAGAGGGCTTTAACATAAGCAGCTGCAAGATCTCCGCCTTTTTCTTCTCACCGCCGGAGAAGCCGACATTCAGATCACGGTCGCCGTAGGAAGGATCCATCTGCAATACTTCCATAGCCTTCTCCAGTTCCTTTTTGAATGTCCACAGCTTGATGCGGGAACCGCTTCTCTGTTCCACGGCATTGCGGATAAAGTTCCGCAGGGAGACTCCGGGAACCTCTAAGGGATTCTGGAAGGATAAAAAGATACCGTCCTTCGCTCTCTGGTCTGCGGTCTCCTCCAGTAATTCTTTTCCTTTGAACAGGATCTCGCCGCCGGTCACCTCATAACGGGGGCTTCCCATGATGGTATAGCCCAGGGTGGACTTACCGGCACCATTGGGTCCCATGAGGACATGGGTCTCTCCGGGACGAACCTCTAAATCTATTCCATGAAGGATGGGCTTGTCCTCTACACTGACGGACAAGTTACGCACCTGTAATAATTGTTCTGACATATACTTCCTCCTATCTCTAGCACTCAACTAGGAATTATTATATCATTATATACAAGCATATACAAATATGCAACATATAATTCCTACAAAAGTACCGTACATTCTATCAATATCAGGGGCAAAAGTTATAAAAGCCGCCTGTGCTTGCACGGAAGCTGCTATGCAGCGAAGTGATCCGTGGATATTGATATCAAAAAAAGGTATCTGTTCAGCCCCCCGTTA
>DJEP01000006.1:0-656 GCA_002431915.1 Lachnospiraceae bacterium UBA5895
ACACCACCCTTTGCACAGAAGACGCCGACAGCGCCATCCAGTACACGAAGGGAACGCTCAACCTCAACGGTGAAGTCTACGTGACCCGGAGTATCAATGATGTTGATACGATGCTCAAGAGCACCGGGTGCGGGCTTGGTCTCTTTCTCAAGAGTCCAGTGACAGGTAGTAGCAGCAGAGGTGATGGTAATACCTCTCTCCTGTTCCTGCTCCATCCAGTCCATGGTAGCAGTACCTTCGTGAGTATCACCAATCTTGTAGTTAACACCAGTGTAATACAGGATACGCTCGGTCAGTGTGGTCTTACCCGCATCGATATGAGCCATAATACCAATATTTCTGGTTCTCTCTAATGGATATTCTCTTCCAGCCAAGATTTTTCCCTCCTACTAGAATCTGTAATGAGCAAAAGCCTTGTTTGCCTCTGCCATCTTGTGCATGTCTTCTTTTCTCTTAACTGCAGATCCGGTATTGTTGGCTGCGTCAAGAATTTCGTTAGCAAGTCTGTCTTCCATGGTCTTCTCACTTCTCTTACGAGAGAACATGGTCAACCAACGAAGACCCAGAGCCTGACGTCTCTCAGGTCTAACCTCGATAGGTACCTGATAGGTAGCACCACCGATACGTCTTGCTTTTACTTCCAGAACAGGCATGAT
>DJEP01000006.1:699-1208 GCA_002431915.1 Lachnospiraceae bacterium UBA5895
TTCATAGCCTCTTCGAATACTTCCAGAGCAGGCTTGCCGCTCTTCTCTTCAACCTTAGCAAATGCTCCGTATACAATCTTCTGGGCTACACCCTTCTTGCCATCCAGCATAATGTTGTTGACAAGCTTGGTAACCACTTTGTTGTTGTATAAAGGATCTGCTAATACATCTCTTTTCTGAATATGTCCTTTACGTGGCACGGTTCTTCCCTCCTTAACAAATTGTTCTCGTGAGATACGTTATCTCGGTTTTCAAGATGCCTCGATGTCGGCTGTTCGCCGCCACAATCCTGCCATAAAAGTTCGTCTGCATGCAAGCATGCACTCTCTTTTATGTCAGTCTTGACTCTTCTCACTAGTTACGTTAAATCATCGGTACTCACATGTGTTTCCCCAAGTGTTCGCGCTGTTATATCTGTATCACAGAATTCCAACACTTTTCTTAGTTTCGTTTTTGTGGTACAAAGATGTCTCATCGACATCTCCAAAAATCCTTGCGGATTTTCATCG
>DJEP01000006.1:1294-5577 GCA_002431915.1 Lachnospiraceae bacterium UBA5895
TCCTTAGGTCTCTTAGCGCCGTACTTGGAACGAGCCTGTTTTCTGTTAGCGACACCGGCGGTATCAAGGGTACCACGGATGATGTGGTATCTGGTACCGGGCAGGTCCTTAACACGACCACCACGGATCAAAACAACGCTGTGCTCCTGCAGATTGTGACCTTCACCGGGAATGTAGCTGGTAACTTCGATTCCGTTGGAAAGACGTACTCTGGCGATCTTTCTAAGAGCAGAGTTAGGCTTTTTAGGAGTTGCTGTCTTAACAGCGGTACATACACCACGCTTCTGGGGAGCAGAAACGTCTGTTGCTTTCTTGTGAAGAGAGTTGTAACCCTTCTGGAGAGCAGGTGCAGTAGACTTCTTAACAGAGGTCTGACGTCCTTTTCTTACTAACTGGTTAAATGTTGGCATTCTGTTTCACCTCTTTCTTAATAGTATAATAGACGCACCTTTTCTGGCACGCTTTAATAGTATACTTGTTCCGGCTTCCGTTGTCAACTGGATTTTTTTAGATTTTACGCATTTTTACGGGATTTTTTCATATGTATTTCAAGAAAAAGGAGCCGTACCGTTTCCGATACCGCTCCATGAAGTATTTCCCGTAATTTTCCCGCCTATACAGTGTCTGCCTATAAGCTGAACAGCTACTGTATTTGCTGCAGATATCGCTCCAGCGCATCCTGCCAGGAAGGAAGACGCTCAAATCCGTTCTCTGTCAGCTTCTCCTTGCTCATGCGGCTGTTCTCCGGTCTCTTTGCCTTCGTGGGATATTCGGACGACGGCACGGGATCCACATCCACATTCATGCCTGCCTGACGGAAGATCTCGCAGGCGAATTCATACCAGTTGCAGATGCCTTCGTTGGTAGCATGGTAGATGCCGTATTTATCGGTCAGGACCATATCCACCAAGAGTCTTGCCAGATCATAAGTATAAGTAGGGGAACCGAACTGGTCATTCACTACAGTGAGGTGGTCATGGGTCTTGCCCAGATTCAGCATGGTCTTGATGAAATTCCTGCCATTCACACCGAATACCCAGGAAATTCTTACAATAAAATATTTCTCCAGCGTATTCTGCACTGCCACTTCGCCCTCATATTTGGTCTGTCCATATACGTTCAGGGGATGGCGCTCATCATCGGGTTCCCAGGCTCTGGTGCCTTCGCCGTCAAATACATAGTCGGTACTGATATAGACCATCTTGCAGTCTAACTTCTTGCAGACATTTGCAATGTTCTGTGTACCGTCCGCATTGACTTTACGGCAGACCTCCACATTGTCCTCCGCTGCATCCACCGCGGTATAAGCGGCACAGTGCACTACCGCATCCGGTGCTGCCTCACCGATGACTTTTTCCACGCTGGCTGCATCGGTGATATCCATCTCCTGGATATCTACGCCGACTGCTTCGATGCCGCGCTTTGTAAGTTCATTTACCACATCATATCCCAACTGCCCTTTTACGCCTGTTACTAAGACTTTCATAGACTGCCTTCCTTTTCTTTTCTGAAATATAACCATATATTACTGTTATTATGCCTAAGGTACCGGTCTCTTCCCGCCCCCATAAGCATGATTATAACATTCACATCCTACATCAGCAACGTATTTTAAGCAAAAAGATCCGGGATCGATGCCCCGGATCTTTTATTTTCTTTTCACTTTTCCGCTTAATTTTCTTCTGTGGAATCTAATTCTTTAATTTTCTTATGCTGCACATACGTTGTCAGAATCGTCACTGCTGCAATCACCCCCGCCAGAAGTGTCATGTACAGATCCAGGTGACATCCCCAAAAGAAACTGATCACTGCCAGAGACACGATAAATAAAACAGGTACTGCAATATCAAGATTTTTCATATTTTTCATTACGGTCTCCTCCTACATTTCTACCTGTCCGGCTTCCCCGGAAAGTTCATTGATCTTCCTGTTTCTGTGGATAGCGCGAACCAGTTCGTATATGGTGTAGATGGCAGTCAACAGCAGGATCAGCCAATGGATCCAGCAATTTACAGTTGCTGCAAGAGGTGCTTCCTCATCCTCGATACTAACTACATTGTTGTCGCTGCTGACAGCTTCGATACCGGCTTCCTTCCCGGGTGCTGCTGTAACAGTGGGTGCTAACGGAGTGGTCTCGTCGGCAATCTGTGTGGTCTCCTGTGCAGTAGTCTGTCTTGCACCTGCTACCTGCTGTACCACACCGGCTGTAATACCACCTGCGCCTCCTGCTGCTTCCGCTACAGTGCCGGAACCGGTCTCACCGCCTTCACCTTCACCGTCTCCATCTCCTCCGGAAGTACCGGATTCCGAAGGAATTACCGGAATTGCAGTATATACAATATTTGCTACATAACCGTTTTCTGTCTTTTCATAACTTACCAGTACACCATCTTCACAGTCGCCGGGTCTCCATGCATTCAGATCGCTTGCGGTCAGAGACTTACCGTAATCAGCTGCCTGAGAAACTCCGATGTTACGGATCTCACTGTGCAGCAGAGTTCCTGTTACACTTGCACGGTAATAGTTCACCGTTACGGATATGCCCTCTTCCTTATGATATAAAACAGTGTACTCCTTATCACTGTAAGCAGTTCCGCTTACAGATGCCTGGGTTGCATTCTTTGCGGCATATTTAAAGCCGTCGATCACTACTTCAGGGCTGGGAATATCATAAGTCTCACCCAGACCGTAGATTCCCGTATAGTCCTCTGCAACTTTTACAAAATTGCCCTGTTCGTCTTCATAACCGTAATGTACGGTCACGTTGAATTTCTGTCCTAAGATAATACCGTCCACATGGATACCGTCGTTCTCGGTCTTAATTACATACCACTGGATGGACTCACCTTCTTTTAAGGTAATACCGAATGCTTCGGCAGTGGGTGCCTGCTTAATATAAGCTGCAAGATCCTGATTCTTAAGTCCCTTGGCATACTGATCCAGGTAACTGTTGTCCTCGCCCTTATACAGCTCTCCAAACTGTACTTTACTGTAATTTCCTGCAGGATAATGTCCTACTTCGGAAGGCTGTGCCAACCCTCTGTTCAGAATATAAAAGCGTGCGGTTACAGGTTTGTTATCAAAATTATCCTTTGCATCTTCGTAAGCTTTCTTCGCTTCGTCTGCTGCATCCTGCGCATCTTCATAGGATTTCTTTGCTGCTTCTACGTTCTGTTTTGCCTGCTCTAAAGCTTCCTGTGCTGCTTTCAGCTGCAGTTCGTTCAGTTTTGCCTTTCTCGCTGCGGCAAGTCTTTCCCTTGCTGCCTCCAAAGCTGCCTTCGCTGCGTTATACTGATCCAGTGCTTCCTTCTCTGCCTGTCTGGCTGCTGCTGCATCGGTTGCTGCCTGAGCTGCCTTCGTGGATGCCTGGGCTGCTGCCGCTGCATCGAAAGCGGTGGAATACGCAGCAAATTCATGTTCATCTACTTTGGTAGCTGTCAATCTGTTATTCTCCCAGGTGAGCAGTACCTGTTCGTTATCTTTGTTCTTGCCCAGTAACAGGGTCAGTCCGTCATTGGTATATACCAGCTGCAGATTTTCCCAGTCCATCTCGATCTTGGCATTGTCGTTGGCTGCTTCGATCTTCAGTTCCTTGTATACCTTTTTAAACCATTCTATGAGACCGACACCGCTTCTGTCGGTAGCATCCTGATATTCTTCACGGAGTTCCTTTGCATCCTCATATTTTGCGGTAGACGCTTCCAACTCCTTTAAAAGAGTGCTAAACTCCTCCTGTTTTTCCTTATCCAGATAAGTGATCTGTGTGTCCGGATTGTTGTCTACAAAATCCTGCACGGTCTTCTGGGAGGCTACGATGCCGGCAATATAAGTGTTGTTCTCGGCGATCTGTGCATCCTTACCGGCGATCTCGGTATCCTTCTTGGCAATCTCGCTCTGCTTTGCATCGATTGCATCGTTGGCATCCGCGATATCATCCTTCAGATCATCAATATCTGCTTCCAAAGCATCAATCTGTGCGTTTAATTTTTTTGCCTGTTTGTATTCATCTGTTTCTACAACAAATCTCTTCCAGCCAAGATCCTCGATTGCCTTTTCTGTTGCATCAATCTCTGCATTCTTCGCAACAATCTGCTGATTCAGATCCTTAATTTCGTTTTCCTTCTGCGCGATCTCGCTCTTCAGGTCTTCCTGTGCTTTTACAATCTCGCTCTTCTCTGCTTCCAGTATCGCGTTATCTTCTTCCTTCGCGGTCTTTCTGGCATCTGCCACATCTGCTGCCTCTGCCGCATCCTTTGCCGCATCATCTGCGATTCCTGCCTGCT
>DJEP01000006.1:5611-33031 GCA_002431915.1 Lachnospiraceae bacterium UBA5895
TCTTATTGTTGGAATCAGCAACTGCTGTCTCTGCATCACTGATTTCCTTATCGATTTCTTCTTTTAAAGCCGGTGCCTGTGCTGCATCCGGATCCAGTGCTGCGTCCGCTGCTGCCTCTCCCAGTTCTTTTGCTGCCTTTGCGGCTGCTTCCGCTTCCGCTGCTGCCTCTGCTGCTTTCTGCGCAGCCTCATAAGCTGCCTGATCGGCATTTTCTCCGTTCTCCACAGCATCCTTTAGTTCCGAATCCTGTGTGATGGCATCTGCCGTGCCTGCCTTTACCGTAAATGTGCTTACATTTACGGACTCAATCAGCATGGCTGCACACATGCAGATCGTCAAAATTCTTTTAAACCCCTTTTTCTTCATTTCGCCTCTCCTTTTGCTTTTTCACAATTAAACAGTCCTATAGTTTTCCGCAGCACGCTTAATATCTTCTACGATACCTTCCGCCTTCTGGTCTTCCAGTTCCGTCGCCTGTTTTCTGAGCTTCCACCAGTTCCATCCCGGCTTGGCATCTCCCCGCAGTTCTATGATCCGTTTTCTGTATTTGGCACATAAAATGATGTACGCCGTTATGACCAGAAGCAGTCCTACGACCAGCATACCGGCAATCATGTCACCGTAATACACACTTGGTGCCGTCGATGCCAGCGGTGTCTGTTCTTCTTCGATTCTCATGATTCGATAGTTTGTCAGAATTGCAAGTATAGAATACAGCATACCGTCCATAGCGTTTCCTCCATCATTTCGTTACATCTATTAAGACTGCTCCCCCACAGAAAACGGTTCACATTTTTACGAAATTTTTCGTAAATCGACAAATTTATTTTTTCTCTTTCTAATTTTGTCGTATACTGACCAGATTCGCCGCTATATCGCTCAAAATCATGATTCCACCAAGGACTGCTGCCAACGGTTCCTCCAAAAATCCGTACCCAAGCAGCACAATGGCGCCCAACAGTCCCTGCCAGTTGATTTTCTCCCATATGCTTCGCATTTTCTCTCTTCCCCCAACAAAAATACTTTTCCACCATATATTTAATACGCGTCCGCATGCTTTAGCACCACCACCACGGTCTTACACAGGATCCGGATATCCTCCATGAGGGACCAGTTGTCGATGTACTCCACATCCATCTCCACGATTTTTTCAAAATCCGTCACCCGGCTTCTGCCGCCTACCTGCCACATTCCCGTCAGCCCCGGCTTGATGCTGATGCGGCGCCATTGTTTGCGCTCGTACTTCTCCACTTCGTCCAGTGTGGGCGGTCTCGTGCCCACCAGGCTCATGGAACCTGCCACCACATTGAAAAACTGCGGCAGTTCGTCGATACTGAGCTTCCTTATGATCTTCCCCACCGGGGTGATCCGCGGATCATCCCTCATCTTGAACATCACGCCTCCGGAGATCTCGTTTTGGGATAAAAGTTCCGCTTTTCTCTCCTCCGCATCCGTATACATGCTGCGGAATTTATAGATCTGGAATGTTCTGCCGTTCTTCCCGACTCTGGTCTGCCGGAAGATCACCGGTCCCGGAGAGTCCAGTTTGATGGCGATTGCCGTCACCAGCATCACCGGGGAAAATACCAGGATTCCCACGATCCCACCCACGATGTCCATGGTGCGTTTTACGATCTGTTCCCCCGTATTTAACGTCACGGTATGATAGGTGATCACCGGATAAGTCCCCACGCAGCTCACATAGCTGTCGGCTCTCCTTCTTTTATAAATATCCACCACCATCCGCACGGTGACTCCCATATCGATACACAGATCCACATATTTCTGTATGAGGGACAGCTGTTCCTCCCTTTTTTGCAGGATGTATATCTGATCGAGATGGTACTGCCTAATCAGTTCCTCCAGGTATTCCAGGCTCCCCAGGTATTCTCCTCTGTCCCCCTCCGGAATCCCCAGCAGTTCCTCCCCGGACATGGCGATGTAGCCGACGAGCTCCATCCGGATACTGGTCTTCTTCAGAAAATACCGGAATTTGTTATACTGTGCCCGTTTTCCCACAAATGCGGTCCTGGGTCTGCCTCCGCGGTTCTGCTCTTCGTCCGGAGACTTTCTTGCGCCCCAGAACAGTTTCAGACTTTCCATGCTGTAGGTCAGGATCAGAAACAGAAAATATCCCGTTCCATCCTCTGTGATAAAAGGCAGAAGTACCGCGGTGGCTGCCGCTGCCGTCAGAAAAGATCTCGTTCTTCTGCGCTGTATCCTGTCCGTGTAACCGAACAGTGTCACATTATACAGATACTGTTCTCCGCTTTCCAGGACATAAATCAGAATAAATACCGCCGTAAGCCCCGTCATTCCACACAGCTTCCGCAGATCCCGTCCCATCCCCGTAAAAAGTGCGGCTGCGGCATACGCGGCTGATAGCAGCAGTATATCTTCTATCATACGCCTGGTATCCTTATTTGCTCCCGTATTTGACCGATTCATTTTTCTCCCCCTTTTTTGTCATTTTTTCGCATTGTTCTTCGGTTTTTGCCGTCTTTTGTCTGTCCTCGTCGACCATCCTTTGATGACAACGTTTTTCTTCTCATGCTAAAATTGCTCCAGTATTGTGAGAAAGGTGGGGTTCTTATGTCCAAACTTGTAATGATCGATGATGATGCCGAAGTGCTGGCGATCAATCAAAAATATCTCACCGGTGTGGGATTCACTGTGTATACCGCAGTCTCCCCCAAAGAGGGGATCCTGTCTATCCGGGAACATCTGCCGGACTGTATTCTGTTAGATGTTATGCTGCCCGAAGCCGATGGTTACCGGGTCTGCCGTTATATCCGTTCTTTTTCTTCTGTGCCGATCCTCTTCCTCACCGCCAGAGGCTCCGAGGAAGATGTGGTGAGAGGGCTTACCTGCGGCGGCGATGATTATCTGATTAAGCCTTACAGTCTCCGGGAACTGAAAGCCCGCGTGGATCTGCTGATCCGCAGACGCAGGCAGTTGGAAAATGTCTCCTCCGATCTTCTCTTAGCTATCGGTAATCTCACCATTGACAAGCTTGCCCACAAAGCCCTCTATCGGAAGGAGGATCTATTGCTTTCGAACCGGGAATACGAAGTCCTGCTGTATCTGGCGGAGCACCCTGACCGGGACGTCACTTTTGAAGAACTGGGAACCGCCCTCTTCGGCAGCTACCGGGAAAGTGACAGGCGCAGCGTCATGGTCAATGTCAGCCGTCTCCGCAAACGCTTTGAGGGCAGCTATGAACTGGAGAATCGTATCGAGACCGTCTGGTCCAAAGGATACCGCTTCGTGAAAGGAGGCTCTTCCCTTTGAATTCTGATAAACCGATCTCTTCCAGGCAGCAATTTCTGCCCCCGGAACTGGAACAGGACACCGTAGAATCTCTCTCCCGCAGATTGTTGGAAGTGACGGAACAGCTCAGTGCCAGCAACCGTTCCCTGAAGCGCCTGCAAAAGGAACGCTCGGAAATGCTTGCCAACCTCTCCCATGATCTCAGAGCACCTCTGACCGCCATCCGCAGCGCCGTGGATTATCTGAACTCCGGGCAGCCTCTGACAGAACAGGACCTGCAGAGCACCCTGCGGCTGCTCGATCACAGGACTTCCACTTTAGAGCATCTGATCCGGGATATGTATGAGCTTTTCACTCTGGAGGACCCTTCCCGCAGTTTTTGTTTTCAGGAGCTGGATGCTCTCTCCTTTTTAGAGGAATATTTCTACACTGCGCTTCCGGACAGTAAGTACGCCGCCCATACCATGCAGTTACAGGTCTCTCCCGCTCTGCGTGCCACCCTCTTTGCCGACCCTGGGAAATTAGTAAGAGTGTTTGACAATCTGTTATCGAACGCCGTAAAGTACGCTCCTCCTCATACCCGGATCACCCTGGGCGCCGCTCTCTCCCGCGATGCTTCCTCCCTCCGGATCTCTGTCGCCGATCAGGGCCCCGGCATTCCGAAAAAGGATCTGGAGAATATTTTCCAAAGGACTTATACTGTCTCCTCCGCCAGGACACCGGGTTCCTCCACCGGAAGCGGTCTGGGCTTAGCCATCGTCTCCGCCATTGTAAAGCGCCACGGCGGCTCCGTATCCTGTGAAAGCACTTCGGGAATGGGCAGCATCTTCACAGTCACACTTCCCGTACAGGCTTTCTGATTTCCATAATTCTTACAATCCTGATACATTTCTTTACTTCCCGCCCCACTTTGACTATTCTGTAACCACGTGGGGAAATTCCCCGGCATGCCTGCCCATGCAGGCGGAAAGGAGAGTATATAATATGAAGACCTGGAAACAACCTGAACTTATGGAGTTAAACGTATCCGAGACAGCCTGTGGCTGGTTCCCCTGGTACCCCGGACATCCCGGCGGAGGCGGACACCATCCCGGTGGAGGCGACTGTGAGCCGCCGAAGCCTTCCGAAGAACCGGAAGAGTTCTTAAGCTAACACCATACTGTGCAGTCTGTGTACTTCCGCTGCCACCCCGGCAGTGGAATCACCTGCTGCCGGACGCCTGATACAATATACAGGAATTTTTTCCGCCATCTTCAGACACTTCTGCCAGACCTCCGGTTCCGGATCCTGTCCTTTCCACAGACGTCTCAGAAAAAGATTCTCTTTATACATAAGCATCCGGTCCGCTCCTGTGATTTCTTCGGTCCGTATCGCAGTCTCTTTCCCCTTTTGTAACAGAATAAACTGCTTCAGTTCTGTCCCTGTCGTCCGGAAGTCCCCGGTATAGGGCACCAGAAATTTATCCTTTTTTTCATCAATGTAACACAGCGTCTCCGGATCGTAGCCCTGCCGCAATACCGCGTCCCGGCACA
The DNA here is from genome assembly GCA_002431915.1 of Lachnospiraceae bacterium UBA5895. Classification (GTDB taxonomy): domain Bacteria; phylum Bacillota; class Clostridia; order Lachnospirales; family Lachnospiraceae; genus Acetatifactor. Next base: position 10,415 of record DJEP01000006.1, read on the forward strand.
GCTTCATATAAGGAAGTGACGGATAGACCTGGATTTTCTCCTGCCCGGGATCCACCACTGCCATATCATCCGCCAGGAACCGGTACCCCTGCTGCAACAGATTTACCGTCAGCGTAGATTTCCCTGCGCCACTCTCCCCGGCGATCAGTACCGCTCCTCCTTCCTTAGCCTCCAGTGCACTACAGTGAAAGGCAAGCTTTCCCTGCTGCAATGCCGCCATTGCCATTCCGTAGCCCAGCAGATAAGTCCTTGCATAATCCGGATTTCCGCCCTCCCGGACGTGGTACCGGATATCGCATCCACCCTCCACCGTCATAAGCAGGGTTCGGTTGCAGAGAAAACTTTTCGGCATCCCGATCCGGCTGCCGCAGAGCAGTTCTCCGTGTTCCCGCTCAAAATCCTTCCGCTCCCCGTCACTCATCCTGCGGATTCGCACTTTCATGCCGTACAGACGATAGCTGTGCTGCATTCTTCCGTCACTCTCCCCTCTAAGATCCGGATCTCCCGGTCACAATATTTTAAGATTCCCTTTCTGTGGGTGATGATCAGACAGGTCGGTCTGGGGCGCAGTTCTCTCAGTCCCTGCAATACCGCGATCTCCGTCGCTTCATCCAGCGCCGAGGTGGCTTCATCCAGGATCAGGAACGGTGCTCTGCGTAGAAACGCCCTGGCGATGGCAATCCGCTGTGCCTGTCCCTCCGACAGCCCAAGTCCTCTCTCCCCGATGACCGTATCCAGACCCACAGGCAGCGCCCGGACGAACCGCTCCGCAGATGCCAGCCGCAGAGCTTCCCACAGTTCTTCTTCCGATGCATTTTCTCTGCCCATCTTGAGATTCTCCCGGACAGATCCGCTAAATAGTGTATTTCCCTGGGGAACATATGCCACAAACTGCCGCACAAAAGCCCCGGTACTCTGTCTTACTCCGGCACTGTTATAGAAATCCACGTCTCCTTCCCCTGCCTGCAAAAACGCTAACAGGATCCGGATCAGCGTGGTCTTGCCGATTCCGGACTCCCCTACGATAGCGGTAAATTCTCCCGGTCGGATCTTAAGATTCAGCTTTTGCAGCACCGGCTCCGTCGTATAACCAAAAGTCACATTTTTCAGTTCCACACCGATATCCGTCCCCTCGATGCTTCCTTCCGTCGCTGCCTCCTCGGGGATCTGTTGCAGTTCCATGATCCTCCCTGCAGATGTCAATACTGCGATTACCCTGGGGATCTGCTGTGCCAGTCCCAGGATCGGTGCCTGCACCCGGTTCACCAGAGTCAGAAATACCGACATCGTGCCGTAGGTGATCTGCCGTCTCGACAGCTGCAGTGCTCCATAGGAAAAGGCAGCCAGATATCCTCCCTGAAAAGCAAGTGCCATCACCGCGGAACTGGCGGTCCCAAGCCCTGTCTTGCGATACACCCAGCGGAATCTCTCCTCCCGTAATCTCGTCAGACGTTCCACCGCGTTTGTCTCTCCGGTAAAAGCCTTGATGATCATCAGGTTCACCAGACTTTCCTGCAAAAAGGACCGGTAGGCGGATTCGCTCTCCTGCACCTTTCCCTGCAGTCTCTTAAGCTTCCTTCCCAGCCACCAGGAGCAGACTGCCGCTACCGGCGCCACCAGCAGGGCAAATACCGCCAGAAGCGGCGAATAATGAAACAGCATTAAAAATACCAGTACCAGTTCGATCCCCAGCTGTAAAATATTCGGGATCGTCCCTACGATACCATCCGCCACATTGCCCGCATCGCTGGTCAGTCTGGTCATCAGGTCTCCGGTGTGATAAGCCGTCACATCTCTCCAGACGGAGTGCAGGATCTTCTCATAGATCTGTCTCCGGATCCCGAAGGAGAACCGCTCCGTCACCAGTGCCGTAAGTAATGTCGAACAGACCGAGACCAACTGCATTCCCAAAAGCAATGCCACATACACAAAAAGCAGTCTTCCGAAATCACTTCCCACCGTGGCACGATCAATGATGTCTTTTGTGATCTGCACCATCGCCAGGGAGACAAATGTTTCGGAAAGCCCCAGTAATAACAGCAGTCCGATCCTGCCCATATAGGGTCTGGTATACTGCCACAGCCAGGAGATGTATTTTTTCCCCTTTATGTTCTCCATACCCTGCTACACCTCTTCTAAGATTCCCGCCTGCTTCAGTTTATCCAGGAATTCCAGCACTTCTTTTTCACAGACTTCTTCCGTGACTTCATATTCCTCCAGCAGTTTATGTAGGATCGTGTCAATCTCAAGAGCATCCGGCTTTCCATCCGCGTCCTGCTGCTCCTCCAGCATGTCCCAGATATCGTTTCCCACGCCTTTGATGCAGAAATATTTTCCCTGTGCGAAATCCACCATCACTTTTTCCCCTGCCAGATCTGTCACATCTCTTCGCTGTTTCATCCGGATCCTTGTCGTCCTGTTCATTTTAAATTCTCCCTTCTTTTACAATTACAAAAGCGACCAAAAAAGCCCATGTAACCATGAGCTTCCCTGATCCTTTAAACGGTCTCCTGTCGTACGGTGATTACTGTACGTCTACGCTGGGCTCTCCGGAATTGCCGGAAGAGGGTCCGTAGGTGGGGATGGTATATTTACCGTCGTTGGACTGGTAAGCACCGTCCTCGATCAGACCTCCCTTGGGGCTGTAAGCCGTTGCTCTTACGTTCACTTCTTCCACAGCGGGCTGACTCCATGCTTTCATTTTCCATTCCTCCTTATTACATTTTCATTATTTGTTACTTACATCCTTTATTATAGAGATTCCTTCGCCCAATACCTTCTTTCTAACAAAACTGTAATATTTTTGTTACTGCTTCCTGTACCGTATCCCCCTGCCCGCTTCTCGTCACTTCCAGGATCTGTGCCTGTTCTGTGATTCGGGTCAGTTGTTCCATGAGAGGAAACGGTATTCCCGTAATATACCGGTAAGTGTCTGCCAGATAAAGCTGCGCACTGACGCTTTCCAATGCCTCCTGTCCGGTCAGTTCCCGGATACGCACCGCCTCTGTCTGTTTCGCCCCTGCCGCTTCCTTACGTAACAGGAATATCTTTTTTACAGCCTGTGCCTCTGTTACATAGCAGTCCCGTCTTGACCAGGCGTATTTCTCCCGCTCTTCGTCAATATAGCGAAGCTCCTCCAGCCGTTTGCCACAGCGTAATGCCACATCCCTGCACAGCTTCTGCTGCGGATAGGAGGGTTCCGCCATCATCCCTTCAGCTCCCCGGCGGATCCGCACGGTATCGTCTGCTAAGAATCCCGCCCCTCTCTGTAAGAGTTGTGTCGCCACCGTGGATTTACCCGCGCCGCTCTCTCCGCAGAGCAATACCGCCTGCTTCCCGATCTTCAGGGCACTTCCATGGAGATACACATCTCCCCGCTGCTGACAGATCAGCCCCATTCCCGCACTGAGTAACAGGGAGGCTGTCAGCGTCATATCCGGATTCAGCGCCGGCTCCACGGTGATGGTATTGCCATTCGCCACATAGACCTGGGTCCCGTTCCGGATGCGGAACCACGCCGATGTGAAGCCACCTGTCCAGGTTCCGTAGCCTTTCTGCCCCGCCTCTCTTAAAAAATCCGGCACTCTTCCGATCACGATCCTTACTTCAGCGGGTCCTTCCGTATCCGGCGCAGCCTCTGCAAAAGGAATCTGTGATTGTACCCGTAATCCGTATATCCTATAAAATCTTTCACTATAACTGAAAGTATTAAAACATTCTTTTCTCATAATTATTTCTTTCACTATAACTGAAACTTTTTATTTTTCTGACTTTCACTATAAGTGAAAGTTTATCTGATATTCCATAGTAAGTCCCCAGTAGAATGCGCGCACCATTTTCTCCCGGGAGCCGTCTGCGTCCCGTGCCATCTCCTCCGACAATGCCAGTTCCTTCCGGATCTGCTCCCACCGTCTTGCCATAAGTTCGGCACTCCCCACGCCCTGTCTGCCCTTATGGAATTCATCCGCCAGAATCTCCTCCGGGATCCGTCCCCGCAGATACCGACGCACCAGTCTCCGTTCCTGACCGTCATGGGTGAACTGCTCCGGCGGAAGACTTAACACCAGTTCGATCATGCGTTTATCCCTCGTGGGATCTCTCGGCACCACCCCGGTAGCCAGCGACAGCTTTACCTCATATTCCCCCACCTGCCGCAGGGCATTTTTGTCATACATGTACCGGGAAACTGCCCCAAAGTCCTCATCCGGACCTGCCGTAAGCAGATCCTTCCAAATCCACCTGCGGCTTTTTCTGTATTTTCTGCGGTAGGCATCGATCTCCCGCGTAAGTGTCACAAGCTTCCCCTGCCGCAGAAGCGTAAGAAACAGGCAACGGAAATCTCCGTAGGATATGGTAATATTCCCATACTGCCCCGACAGCAGGATCCCGCAGCCCTTCTGTGCCGCCCTCCTGTAGCTTTCATACATCCAGGGCAGGTTTAGCACCGCCTTATAAGGTACCTCCAGCAGTTCCAGCATTTTACGGTTCTCCGCAAGCAGATCCCCCCGGTCTGTCACGATATATTCCGGTTCCAGATTCCCCTGGAAGCTTTTCACCAGCTCCACATAATATCTCTCATCCTCCACGGCATACCGGTCCTGTCTGATTGCCCGCGCGCTCTCCTGCGGCACCGAAGTAAAAGAATGCAGCTTCCGCCCGCTTTTTTTAAGAAACGGCGCGGCAAATGCCGCCACCGCATTGGAATCCAGCCCTCCGCTTAGCAGGATCCCGGTCTCCTTATCTCCCCGGATCACATCTTCCACACAGCTCTTCAGAGTCTCCGTCACCAGTTCCCGATACTCGTCTTCCGTCTTCCCCATAAGTACTTTACGCGTGGCAAAAGGATTCCAGTAGCTTCTGCGCCTCTCTCCTTCTCTCGTAAATACGATGACTTCGCCCGGCTCCAGTCGGTAGATCCCCGCATACGGGGTCTCCCGCGGTTCCGCTGCCGCCCGCAGATCCTCCATAGCAAAAAAGCGGTCAAACCAGCCCTTATTGCACTTAAAGTCCCGCCGCTCACAGAGGATTCCCGCAAGCAGGGAAGAAAAATAAATTCTGTCATCCTCTCTGAAATAGTAGACCGAGCGGTTCCCCACCGCATCGTTAAACAAGGTGAGATTCCCCTTACCGCACTCCAGATACGCGCAGGCATAAGCGCCTCTTGCTGTGGCAAGGGTCTGCTCCGGAGCCTTGCGGAAGCTTTCATATAAAATCTCCCCATCCGGAAGCACTGTTCCTTCTATTCCTTCTGTTCCTTCAAGACGTCCTGCCACTTCCCGAAGCATCCCGGCACGGTTATCCAGTATCACATCCGCTGTGAACAGATCCCCGTCATCTCCTGCACTTCCATAAGGGAAATGCTCCCACGCAGCCTCTTTTGTCACATTCTGTACCCCGCAGGCGAAGTAATATCCCTCTCCCAGACGTTCTTCTATCCGATCCAGACAGCTGCTCTTATAGGTCTCCCGCATACGTGCCGCCTCTTCCCGAAGTCTCCCGCCACACAGACTCTCATCATCAGACCTCTGTCCGGCCTGCAGATCCACAATTCCCCAGATTGCCGACATGGGACTCCCCTTTCCGCCCGGTCTCTAAGCAGAACCGCGCCACTGTGGTATAGCCGCTTCCGTCTCCTCCGGTCACATAGATTTTCCCGCAGCGCAGCCAGGCATGCGCCACCATTTTCCCTTCTTCCATGCCGCAGCCCATATACAGCGTGGTGGGGATACCTCTTTGGTACAGCAGTCTCTGGGCCGCCAGCGCCCGCACGAGACATTTGCTCTGCCAGGGAGTCCTGTCACAGACCCGGTTCACGATCCGGGATATGGCGGCTGCCTGTCTGTAAATATCCACAGGTTCCGTCCATGCCGATTCCAGGTCTTTCGTTCCCCAGTTCCTGTGCAGTCTCTCCGCAGAGCAAAGCAGGAGCTGCATACGGAATTTTGCCGAATAATAATAGGTAAGTATGGTCTCTTTTTTCCAAGGATTCTTTGCGAGGAACCCCAACAGACTTATCATATCCGTCTCTCCTGTCTCATTTTTAATGAAAATGCAGCTGCAGTCTGCGGTAAATATTCTGGCGGACCAGTATCTGTGTATCCCCGATCTGTTTCAGCATTTCCCGCTTCTGTCTGCCTCTGCCGCAGGCGATTCCCCGCACCGCCCGGATACCCCACGCCGCAGGCAGAAGCACCCTGCCGATCACCGGATTCTTCGTAAGCCACGGATAATATGTCACCATATAGCGATAAGGTGGGAAGTGATACCATCTCTTCAGGCTATCCAGATTGCTCTCTCCCTCCTCGCAGAACAGGTTCCAGATCCCGTTCTCATCCTTCCCGTAGATCCCGCAGTCCTGCATATAGTCAAACAACTGCCGGTAAAATCCGTCCCAGCCTTCTCCCCCCAGCCAGATGTCGGTTAATTTCTCCATGTGCTCGGTAAATGCCGAAAGTCCCAGCGCCGCGAACTGTTTTTCCAGGTAAGAAGCATCCATCTCCTCCCCGAACCGTTGCCGGAACACATAGATATCCACCAGATTGCGGATACCGCAGCCTCTTTTGTAAAAATGTTTTGCCATGTGCGCTATCATATAAATATAGAAGTCTTCCGCTTCGAAGTCATAGACATACAAAAAGCCGCTTCTGCGCACCGCCCGGGACAGATCCGAGAAATAGGCATACTGTCTCTCATCCACCGTCCGGTCATACATGGCTCTGTGAGCCTCCACCACGATTCCGGGTGCCTTACAATAGATGTCATGGTGTTTGATCTTCTGCTGTAAGACATACCCCATGCCCAGCAGTTCTTCTGCTGCCTGTTCCATAAAATCCCCATGGATCAGAATATCAATATCACTCATCTCCCGAAGAAGCGGGGATGGATAGTAGAACTTCATCCGGGCACCTTTCATGGGCTGGCAGGGAATTTTTGCCTTTTCCATATGTTCTTCCAGGCTTTTCAGTTCCTGCATCTGCAGACCGGTAAACAGCATGCTCCCCAGCACTTTCTTCCGTAGGATCTCTTTTTCTTCTCCCGATAATCCTTCTGTGCGAAGCAGCGCTCCCAGCAACAGGTAATCCATGTGATTCTCTCCGGAGATCTTTACGATCTCCTCCACACAGATCCCCGCAGGCATCTCCTTCGGGGTTCTCCCCTCCAGTCCCGCCAGCACCAGTTCTGCCAGATATTCTGCTATTTTTTCCATACGTTGTTCCCCTTTCCACTCATTCCGTCTCCGAATTTCGATTCAGAAGCTCTTGCGTATATCGCAGAATATATTCTCCTCTCCGGTCAAAATAGGTAAGGATCGTATCTCCGTCCGCCAGATACCCTTCCTCCGTCTGCCGCACCCCGTAACGCTCTGCCGTCGCCGTCACCGCAACCCGGTATTTTTCAAGGATCGGTGTCAGGGATTCCTCCACCCGCTCTCTCGTCCATTCTTCCGCATACGCCTGCATACGCCTGTGGAAGCTTTCCGCGAAATCGGGATTTTTCAACAGCCCCTGAAAAAAGAGATCTCCGGACACTCCGGGACACAGGTAGGTATTCACACTGTAATTGCTTAAGTTGTTCCGCCCCAGGGTATCCGTGGCATCGGTGAATTCCCAGTGCCATTTTCCCACGCTGCCCTCTCCCTCCTGTCTCCAGACGGTGGTGGAAAAGGAATCAAACTGCGGATTGCCGAAATAGAGATTGGCGCAGTAATATTCCAGGTAGCTGTCCAGATCCATCTGCTCCAGGATCCTGCGGTAAATTTCATCCGATCCGCTACTCTGCTCTGTCACCAGCCGGTAGAGCTCTCCGTACTCCGGAGCGATCTGCGAAGGATAGGCATTTCCCACCATACGGATCTCTTCCGTCCTGCATCCGGCGCGCTCCGCCAGACTCTCCGGACGGCTCTCCTCCCGCATCAGGTACAGTCCCCAGAATTCTCCGTCCACGAATACCATGCATCCCTGCATTGCCTCGGATGAAAAGCTCTGCGCTCTTCCACGCAACAATTCTTCCTCCAGGCACTGTCTGCTCTTCGCCGCGTGATCCGTTCCGCCTCCGTACAACAAAATCCCTCCGCTTCGAAAAAACGGATACAGATCACAGCCTTCGTCTATGCCAGGATCCGCTTCCGCGAGCAGGAAGCTTTTCTGTCCGTAGTCCAGATTGCCGTCCTTACGTAATGTCAGGGTCACATCCCCTTCATAGGTCAGATATCTGTCCGCTTCAAAATATTCAATGTGGGCAGGGATTTCACCTCCCCGGTAATAATTCGCAGAATCAAACCGCAGTTCGTCCGCCGCCAGTGCATTCTCATAATCCACTCCCGTCACATAATTGCCGTCGAAATAGTCGAACAATCCCGCAGGATCCGTGGTCAGGGACAGCACCGGCAGATCCCGGTAGACTGCCTTCCCCTCCATGGCTATAAAATAGCTGGCGCAGGTGACCGCACTTTCCGCTCCGTCTGCATCTACCGCCACCGCCTGCAGCACCACTGCTTTGTCCACCGTGGTAAGAGGCTCGTACTTTTGGTACGCCGATACGGTGGACACTGCGGAGTAGACATTTGGGCTGCCGCAGACATTTGTCACTTCCACCGGCTTCTCATAGAGGATCCCGTTCTCTTCTCCCGGTAACTTACCATCCGTCGTATAATAGACCCTGCATCCTTCCGGAGCCGTGATCTCCACGGTGATCTCCTCCGGATAGAATCCTCCCGGCAGCGAGAATACCGGCTGCTCCCCGGACGGATCTGCGGTGAGTCTGGTACGGATCTGCACCGGCTGGTCGCCGGTCTCCCGTATCTGTTCTGCCTGTGTTTCCTCCCGCTGCCCGGATAACTGTTCTCTCTCCGTCTCCTGTTTATGCTGCAGCCATAATAGAAATGCCGAAAACCCGATACAGGACAACAGCGCCAGGGTGATCAGAAGGCGTTCTCCTGTTTTTTTCTCTGTATTCATCTCTTCCCCCTCGTTTAGTCCCTGTAATAAAGATCTCTGGTATATACTTTCTCTCTGACATCCTCCAGTTCCCTGTGATAACGGTTCGCCACGATCACATCCGCTTCCCGCTTGAACTGCTCCAGACTGCGTATGACTGGGCTGCCGTAGAAGGCATCTTCTTTCAGTTCCGGTTCATACAGCAGGATCCTTGCTCCTTTGAAACGTATTCGCTTCATAACGCCCTGAATACTGGATTGTCTGAAATTATCCGATCCTGTTTTCATGGTCAGCCGGTAGATGCCGATGACTTTTCCTTCCGCTCTCTGAAGAATACTGTCCGCGATGTGATCCTTGCGGGTACTGTTGGCGGACACGATGGCCTGGATCAGGTTCTGCGGAATATTTTCATAATTGGCAAGCAGCTGTTTCGTATCCTTGGGCAGACAGTAACCGCCGTAGCCGAAGGATGGATTGTTATACTGTATCCCGATCCTGGGATCGAGGCAGACCCCTTCGATGATATTGCGGCTCTCCAGTCCCCGCATCTCCGCATAGGTGTCCAGTTCATTGAAAAAGCTGACCCGCAGTGCCAGGTAAGTATTGGCGAACAGTTTTACCGCTTCCGCCTCCGTGGGATCCATGATCCGGCAGGGGATCTGCGTCTTTTTTGCCCCCGCGCACAACAGTCCCGCAAAGCGTTCCGCCTCCTCCATCATCCGGGCACTTTCTGCTGCCCCCACAAGGATCCGGGAGGGATACAGATTGTCATACAATGCATGCCCCTCTCTTAAAAATTCCGGAGAAAACAGGATTCGGTCCGTATCGTATTTTTTCAGCAGCGATGCCGTATATCCCACCGGCACCGTGCTCTTAATAACAATGACCGCCTTCTCATTCACTCTCCGCACCGTCTCTATCACATTTTCCACGGAAGAGGTGTCAAAAAAGTGGATCTTCGGATCGTAATTTGTCGGTGTGGAGACGATGACGTATTCCGCCTCCCGGTACGCCGCTTCCCCGTCCAGCGTCGCCTGCAGATGCAGTCCGCCTCTCTGTAAATATTCCTCAATCTCCGGATCCCGTATGGGGGATTGCCCGTGTTGCAGCATTTCCACCTTTTCCGGCACCACATCCACCGCCGTCACTTCATTGTCCCGGGCCAACAGCACTGCCAGCGACAGTCCCACATACCCGGTTCCCGCTACCGCGATCTTCATATCTCTTCCTCTCCTTTACACCCTGATGGCAAATAACTGCCTGAACTCCTTCCTGCCGCCGTAACACAACAGGAAGATGCCGTTGGACACTGCCACACATAATATTCCCCTCTGCAGCAATCCGACGATACTGTCCGCCGCAATCTGACTGCATATCTGATACGTCAAAATACAATTCGCCAGTGTCACGATGCCATAGAATCCGATGGTTCCCAGATACCCCCTGTAATCTTCTCCCGCAAACAGGGTCGTAAACAGATTATGTAACAGCCAGGGCATTCCCACAATCAGCGTGGACACTACCGTAGACAGAATCACCCCGTAGAGTCCCAAAGGACGCACCAGCAGCAGATTTAATCCAAGATTCACTCCCGCCGTCATCAGTGTCCGGAACCGGTCCCTGTGCCAGATCCCGGCAGCATCCTTGTAGGCATTGAACAGCTGGTTGAACTCGTAGATAAAATAGTAAATGCAGAAACACACCACGATCTGCACAGGCAGGATCCCTTCCTCCCCAATCCACAGCTTCATAAAAGGCTGCAGCAGACATAACAGTCCGCAGGTGCCGAATCCGGCGGTCCAGGCGATGAATGCGGTAAGCTTCCGGAAGTCCTTATAATTTTTCTCCCGGCTCTCCGTCAGAATACTGTTCCCGATTCCTGCGAGGCAGGCTGTGAAAAATACGCCCACCATCCCGATCAGGGAAGTGATGATATAGTAATAATTCTGATAGACTGCCAGTACGGTAAGTCCCAGGAACGCGGAGATGACCACGGAGTCTGCGCTGCCCACAATGACCGCTCCGACCTTCGAGGTGAACAGATCCCGGATCTTACCGCGGATCTCCCTCTCCGTCTGCTCCGATACTTTTCCCCGGGGAATATATTCCGGATATTTTCTCTTCGCCACCACCGCCGTACACAGATTCGTCAGGATCTGCGCCCCCAGTGCCGCCGCCAGATACCGGTAATAATTCCCGGCATACAATAAAAGCATTGCCTGCACCGCATACTGGAGCGTCCGTACCGACAGATCCACCTTGCTGACCAGGTCCCCCCGCTGATGGGCGGTCAGCAGACTGTTTTTATACCCGAAGAGCCAGTAACTTACGACACAGGCTCCCAGATGCAGCAGATACAGCACATACAGATTCATTCCCGCAGGAACACTGTCCGCCCGTACCAGATACGGTAAAAATGGAAGTAACAGCATGCCCATTCCGAGAATACACAGACCGATACAGCGGTAGTACCTGCGATACAATAACAACAGTCCGCAGATCTCTTCCGCATCCCCTTTTGCAATAGGGGCATACATACTGTAGACCAGCGCACTCCCCACTCCCAGTTCCGCCAGGTTCAATATCTGTAACAGGGAGGTAAACAGGCTGTTCAGACCCAGGTATTCCATGCCCAGGCTTCGGATCAGTAATGTCCGCATGATAAAAGGAATCAGGATCTGGTATCCCTTCAGCAGCCCTCCGAAGATCACATTGCGAAATGCATTCCGGGTTCTTCCCATATCAATAACCATCCCTTCCGGTTCCCTGGCGGATCCACAGATCATAGGGGAAGCTTTGCAGAAGTCCTTCCCTGAGTTCATTCAGTTGGGGCAGTTCCATGGGCTCCGTCTCCTTCGCCTCCGCCAGTGACACCGCAGACCGCACCTCATATCTGCCGGTGGCGAAATACCAGTCGTAGTATTTCAACAGCTCTTCTTCCATGCCCTGCCGTAAAAATACCGCCGGAACCCCATAGCTCTCCGCCAAAATAATTCCATGTAACGAAGAGGAGTATACCACCTCGGCCTCTAATATTTTGTCGAGAAACGTCCGGTAATCTCCGGTTCGTATGGAAAGTCTGTCATCTCCTGTCGTTTTCCGCTTCATATAGTGGTCGATCACCACATATTTTTTCCTTTTCTCCGGTCGTCTGCCGGGATAGATCAGAGGCAGCAATATAGCAGGATCCCCGTATATCTGCGGGCAGGTATAGCCGTTCTCCCGAAGCACCTGTGCCGTAATGGGACCTCTGACTGCCCGGATATCCAGTTTCCTGTAATTTTTCTGCAGGGCAATCCTCCCCACATGGCCGAAAGAATTGACGCCGCTTCCCCAGATCACGGCATCGAAGATCCCCAGTCCCAGCACCGAACCGATGGTCATGAGATGGCAGGGATTTGCCGCCTCCCTGGACAAATCCAGCCCCAGACGGTGTAGCATCCATCCGGTCACCACCGGTGCCAGCAGATCTCCCAGATTCTCGCTGAAATTCCAGTACTCCAGATTCACTCTGTTGCGGTCCGCTTTTCTTCCGTCTAAGGTCCTCCGGTTCCTGAGACTCCCGATCTGTTTTGTCAGTTCCATGTTCTTCCCCCATTTCCCCACTATCGCCATCGATACAGCTCATCCAACATAAAAAAGTTCCTGTGCAGCAAAAGCCCCCGCAGCACTCTCCGCCGCCCGGTGGCACGATACTCCCGCAGGGCATTCTGCAGGTGCTCGGATGCCCCGATCCGTTCCAGTTCCGTGCGCTTCTGCTGCCTGTCATACCCGGAATCCCGGTAGATCTTATGTAGAAACATCAGGCTTTTCCCCACGAAATACGCATCGATCTCATCATACAGCGCCTCTTCCGCCCCCAGTCTGTCAAAACAGCGTCTGGCGCAGTCCCGGAAATACAGAAGTGCCTCATAATAATTGGCGTGGAACCGGTTCACCAGATTGTCCTCTTTCTTGTAATGGTAGCAATACAATGTCCTGGGAAGCACACAGATCCTGTGGCACCGCTCCAGCACCTGCATGGAAAACGCCATATCCTCACAGATGGCATATTCCTCCCCGAAGAAAATACCATTCTCCGTAAGGAGGCTTCGCAAAATCAACTTGTTCCAGGGCGGATTAAAAAATTCCTGACGGAAATCCACAAGAAACCTCTCCCGCAGATACGCTGCTCCTCCACCGCAAAAAAACTTTTCGGGAAGGTTATCCACCGTTTCTCCGGAATGCTCCACATAATAGGTAAATCCACACACTACCATATCCGCGCTCTGTCCGGATGCCTCCCGGTACAGTTCCGCCAGAGTCTCCGGAACCAGCGTATCATCACTGTCCGCAAAATACAGATATTCTCCCCTGGCCTTACGGATGCCCAGATTCCTGGCACTGCTGACACCGCCGTTTTGCTTATGATATGCCCGGATTCTCGAATCTTCCTGTGACAGTCTGTCACATAATGCCCCGGATGCATCCCCGCTTCCGTCATCCACAAGCAGCAGCTCCCATTCCGTAAAGCTCTGCCCCAAAATGCTGTCCACACAGGTCTGTAACACCGCTTCCGCATTGTACACCGGTACTACGATACTGATTTTTGTCTGAGTTTTATATTCTGTCATGTTGCTCCATCACACTGCAGATCCTCTGCGCTACCCGGTCCCAGGAATATTCTTCCAGGTACCTTCCCTTGCGTGCCTCCACTTCTTCCCGGTATCCGGGATTATTTAAGACCTCCCACAATACCTCTGCCAGTTCTCCCGCATCTTCCCCGGAAAACAATCTGCCGGTACGACCGTCCTCGATGATCTCCCGCATGGCGAACCTGTCCCTGCCGATACAGGGCAGTCCGTAGGTAAGAGCTTCCGCAAATACCAGTCCGTAGGCTTCAAAATAAGACGGCATACAGAACACATCGCACAGGTTATAATATTCTGCCAGTTCCTCCGACTTCAGATCTCCCAACAGATGAATACCGCATAATTCCTTCTCATCCGTAGAGATTTTGCTGTCTCGCAGAGTTCTCAGGATGTCTTCCCCCGAGGCTCCCGCCAGGTACAATTCCGCCTCCGGCAGGTATTTTTTCTTAAGGATGCCATAAGCCTGTACCACCAGCAGTCCGCCTTTTCGCAGGAAACTGCGTCCCACGAAGAGGATCCGGCGACCTTCCTTTTTCCCCGGGCGGATACCGGCGGCATTCACATTGATGCCGCCTCCCACCGCATATACCTTCTCCCCGGGAAGCCCGCACTCCTCTGTCAGGAAATCCCTAAGCCACCTGCTCATGGTAAATACCGCCTCACTGTTTCGGTACACGGCAAGCTGCGAAGCTGCACGGCGTTTAAGTTCCTCCACCGCTACCCCGTCATACTCGCAATACCGGTAGCTTACCGGGTCATGTTCCGCAAGCCACAGAATTGCCGCCACGGAAAGATCCTGATAGATATAGGAACTGTAGCGGTCTCCCATAGGGAAATCTCCGAATTGAAAGGTCTTTATTTTCTCCCGCTTTCCAGGACAGGCTCTGATACGCAGGCGGTCCCACAGGGGCGGAGCCGGCACCAGCCCCTTTTTTCGTATCTTCCGCAACACCTTCCGGTACAGAGGATCGGAGAGCGCGAAATCCCGGATCGTTACATAATGTTCCATCGCCTGCCGCAGGGACCACGCCGTTCCCGACCAGGTTCTCTTTTTGTCTTTATACCACAGGCATACATACAGTACTTCTTCCATAATTGTCCTCTCATAATTCTTTTTTCATTTCCCGTTATCTGTCTTTTTTATCCGCATACAGAGCGATCTGTGTGCACCCGTCCGTGATGTCATAGCACACTGCCCACCGGGCTTTCGGTACCGTCACATCGATATCAAAAGGAAAATCCGCAAAGGTCATATCTGCTGTCCGCTCTCCATAAGGCGGGCATGCCGGGACAGTTTTCTGAAATGTCTCCGTAGGTGTCACGATTAGAAGTGTCCGTTCTATAGCAGTATCGTTGGTTACACTGAAATGGATCTGCCCCTCTTCGTCTTTAAATCTGCTTCCCACATACAGCATATCCGTGGTGGTTATATTTTCCATCGTGACCCCTTCGCTGACATTCCGGTGGTAGAACGTGCCGTACCGCGCCGCTTCCCCTATGGCAATATTACATAGCGTCACATTTTCCAGGGTATAGTCTTTTTTCACCAGCGTGTACACGGCGTAACCGCCTCCGTTGAGGATGCAGTTGGTAAAATAGATATCCTTCGCACCGCTTCTCTCCGGTGCGATCATCAGACAGGCATTCACATAGCTGCCGCCACCGGGAAGTGCCGGTACTTCGAATCTGCAGTTGTCGAAAGAAATATTCTCCGCCGCAAGAGACGGATAGCCGAAGATCTGCACGCCGTCGGAATGCACCGTCTCCCTGCTGTCCGGATGCGCCAGATCCGCGATATAGCAATCTCTGAGCGACACATTGCGGTAAGGATTCACCGCATCCCCACTGCTGCCTCCCAGTCTGCACCGGTAGAACGCGGCATTACTGCCATGGAAATTCCGCAGGGTACAGTCCTCGAAGACATAACGGATCTTCGCATCCTCACGCCCCGTGGTCACTGCATCGAACCGGCAGTTCCGAAAGGTCACCACCGTCTCTTCCGTGATCTTATTCTCATTGACCATCAGCAGAGAATACTTGGAGAAATCCATATTTTCCACTGCGATGTCTCTCACTGCCGTCTTATTGCGATAGACCAGATCCAGCACCAGCTGTCCTCCCGCTCCGATCCGGTATTGGATTCCTCCGTAGGTTCCTTCCTCTGTGATCTTCACAAGTTCCGCATCTGTATTCCTTCCGGTACCCACTCCGGTGTTGAATCTGTCCGGAATCTCTCTTCCCGCTGCCCGGGCAGTCTCTCCCATGCCGATTACAAGTAACAGTCCCAGAAGCAGAATCATTTTTCGCATATTCGTTTCCTTTTTCTACACATTCTCTCTATTTACCTTATGTATCTGCACTTCTCTTCGTGTGGCGGATCCGCCTCTTTTTCCGAATTTTCTGTGGAAAATATCAAAAACAGCGCCAGGGGAAGATAGGCATACTTGATGGACTGCAGCGTATCCATCCACCATAGATTCAGAAAATACCCACAGACTGCCAGTGCCATGCAGGCTGCTATCCTGTCCTTTCCCCGGATCCACCTTCGTACCATCCCAAGGACCGCCTGCAGGATCAGCAGACAATAAACGATCAGTCCCGGATAACCGTAGCGGATATAATTTGCCACATAGAAATTGTCGATGGAATGAATCGTGGCACCTCCCGGAATATACCAGGAGAAATGATATCCCGATCCCTGCCCCAGCCAGGGATTCAGCCAGTCCACCGTGAAGATCTGAAGCAGTGCATCCCGGTAGGAAGCACTGTTGGCAAGGGAGGTACTGTCCACCCCGTAGCGGACTGCCATGGAGGTTCCAAACATCTCATCCACCACAGTACTTAACTGCAGCAGAATATAATGTCCCGGCGCCGAATTGGGAAACAGCAGTGCCAGTCCCAGGATCAAAAAGCCCACCGGCAGCACCGTAAAAAGCAGTCGCTTCCTCTGGGCTCCCGGTGCCAGAAGACATAACAGCAGCAGTTCCAGCCCCATGACCGCCAGGGTGGAACGGGATCCTGTCAGGAACACGTTCACGATAACCAGCAGTATCAGCGGCAGATGCCTGAATACAGTAAACTTGCGGCTTTTTTCATCGATGCACAAAAGCGGCAGCCCGGAGATCAGGATCAGACCATACGCCAGGGAATGATTCGCCGGTCCCATGATCCGGTACGAACCGGAGCGGATCATCCCTCCGGTATACAGTCCCGGAATCGTCTCCAAATAGGCAAAAGGTGTCCTGCCCATCCCCGCTTCCACGATTCCGAGCAGGCATAACCCCAAAAGCATCCGCCGGAAAAGCATCAGATACCCGTCGCTCCCCAGATATTCCCGCAGCACGTAGACCACCAGAAATAGCGCCAGCAGTTCAATCAACGGATAGAGAAACGTGCCGATGTGTCCCCGGAGCACCCCGGTATAAAAACAGATCCCCAGATACCCTGCCATCACAGGCCACAATCTACAGGTCCTCACTCCCTCCCAGAATACTTTTTTTCGGGACTCCTTACTCAGAATAAAAAGTCCAAGCAGTACGATCAGCATCCGCTGTGCCGTCATGTCGAAGCCCGGCAGCCGGACTCCGAAATACTGCGGCAGCATATAATAGGTGATCAGGAAAGCCACCGACAGTGTCCTTCCCAGGTCTCTTTCGCCACAGGTCTCGAGATACCGGCTGCCGCTCTGCCACCTGCCACGGATGCCGATTCTGTGTGTGTGTTCCACCAGATATCTGCTCATTGCCCTCATCCTCTGACTGCCATAGCGAATTCCACCGGTATGGACTTTTTACTGTGATAACAATCTCGGTATACTAAAATCAGTGGTAGAATATTTCGCAATTTTTTACGTTCCATTAATTCAATGCGAAGTGTGGTTGCCTGGATATTGCGCATAAGAAGCTTTCTTGTCTCCTCCGGCATCCCCAGATCCGTGGCAAATTTTAGCGTCGCCTCATGGCTTTTGCGCAATGCCCGGAAAAAGTCGATCCGCTTCTCCAGATCCCGCATTTTCCGCTTGGACACATTGCCTGAATGCATCCTTCTTCGCAGTGTCACGCTGTGAAAGATATAACACCCGTCCATGCACAGTGCCAGTTTCCAGGCATATTCGTCGTGGGCCCAGCCGGGATACCAGTACTTTTTTGTCTTTTCCAGAAATGCTCTTCGCAGGCACATGGTACAGCCCTCACTGCCGATGAAAATATTCGCCGGGCAAAAGGTGACATGCTCCAGACTCCCATCGTTCCGAAAGCTTCTTAATACCCGCCTGCTGATTCCCGGGGCATCGGGATCTGTGGTAAACGGTGTAAACTCTGACCCCAGTACCTGGATTCCCCCATTGTTTTCCATCTGTTCCACCATTTTCTCCACCCGGTCCGGTTCCCAGATGTCGTCCTGGTCACAGAAAAACACGTATTCTCCGTCTGTCTCTTCCACCGCCTCCCGGAAATTCTCCGCATACCCCAGCCTCTCTTCATTGCGGATAAGCCGCCATGCCGGTGCCAGCCGGTATTCCGCAAGATACCCCTCGATCAGTTCCACCGTATTGTCCGTCGATGCATCATCCCGCAGGATGACCTGATCCGGCGAAAGCGACTGCTGCCTGATGGAGTCCAGCTGCTCTCTTAAGAACCTGCTTCCGTTACAGGTCGCCATAGCTACCGATATCTTCATATTTTGTCTTCTCTCCCCTTTTTCTGATTGTGCCCTATCCGAGGATTCCGCCCGGTGGGCATCTGCGCAGTGTTCCACACAGCAATCTGCACAGTCCCGGTGTGGTCAGTTTCAGATACTGTCCCTTAAGCCCTCTCCCCAGGTACGGATTCTTACGATACTCCGGGAAATTCTGCCGCAGGAATGTAAAAGTCTCTCTTCGAAGCGCCTCTCTGCACTTCGGATCCGGGATCCTGGAGATCCTTCCCATGGAACTGCATAACAGCACCCGGGTACAGAAATATTCCAGTTCTTTTCCATGCTTCTCCATCAGTCCCCTGTCCCGGTAGAAATCCAACGCATCCTGAAGCACCGGAAAAATATTCCCCGCACGGCTGCTGCCGTTCATGGCGGAATCCCCTCTGTCCCGATGATAGACATAGACCCCCAGCATTTTGGCCCGCCTCCGTACATAGGGAAGAAGCTTTAAATAGAAGGATGTGTCTTCGTAAATGCAGCCCTCCGGGAACAGGATTCCCTGCTCTGTGAGGATCTTTCTGCGGATCAGTTTGTTCCAGGGTGCCGCCGATCCGTAAGACCTTTTCTCCCTGCCGTTCTCCTCCAGATAATGAAAATCGCATTCCACCAGATCCAGATCATCGGAGGACGCTTTCGTATACATTGCGGCATACATGCGCCTGTCCACATAATCGTCCGAATCCACGAATCCCACATATTCCCCACGTGCTGCACGGATCCCCGCATTTCTCGCGCTCCCCTGCCCGCCGTTTGGCTGGGTAATGACCCGGATCCGCTCCGGATACTTTGTGCGGTACGCTTCCAGGATCCGGGGCGATGCATCCACCGATCCGTCATCCACGAAGATCAGCTCGATGTCCGGCAGTGTCTGTTCTGCCAGCGAACGGATGCATTCTTCCAGATATTTTTCCATGTTGTACACCGGAACGATCACGCTGACTGCCGGCATAAGATGTCCTCCACACTGTGCAGCAGAAATTCCGGGAAATACAGACTGATCTCCCCATGTTCTTTGTAATGCGCGATATCCTGGCTGTAGTGATAGCCTTTCTCTGTTAAATCCCTGCACAGATACCGGATATGTTCGTTATAGGTGTGCTCACAGTCGGAATAATGCAGGTAGATCCGCTGGGATGCCACATAGGGATTGTTCCGTACTTTTTCCGGCAGATACCGGTTCAGATACGCTATGTTCTCCTCACTGATCTCCCCCGTGATATGCCGCAGCGCCTCCGTATTCTCCGTATCCACCAGACTCTGCCCCAGAAAATACTGGGGACCTCCCACGACCATATAGCTTCCCGGATATTCCATCCCGAAGTTTAACGCCGTATAGCCGCCCTTGCTGGATCCGCAGAAGATCAGCCGCTTTGCCCCGGTCTTCTCCCGCACTCTGTCGATCAGCTTCCGGACCGCCTCGGATTCTTCAAAATGCATATTGCTTCCCAGATAAAAAGAACCTCTGTGATCCGCCGCAAAATCGTCCAGTAAAAACAATTTGTTGCAGGAGACACTCTTCAATGTCCGCACATAGTTATATCTGGCGCGGATCCCTTTTCTGGTGCAGGAACCAAAGACTATGAGCAGGTCTTCCGAAGGCACCCTGTCCAACATGTATTTCAGTGTCACTCCCTCTGTCCGGAATTTTTTCTGATCCCGCAAAAGCCGCAGTTTCGTCAGCGCATACTCCCACAGCTTTTTTCCCTTTTTACGATATTTTTGTAGATTTTCCATATTTTCCATGTTTTTCCCCTTCCTGGGCGCATAAATATTTTTCAATATCCGTAAGGATCCTCCGGGTATTGGAATGATATTTTGCGAATTCCCGCTGATCCGTCTCCCTGATACACTCCCCCAGCTGTTCGCAGTCATAGCAGGCACAGATCAGATTCATCCCGTCAAATTCCCCAAGCAGCTGTACCTGATGATCGTCCACATGCTCTCCGTAGGCGGCAAGCCTCGGAACCGCAATGACTTTTTTCCCCTGCTTTACCGCACCGATGATCACTCCGGTACCTCCGTGGGTAATGACCATACGGCATTCCCGGAGTTTGTCCGCGAAGCCTTCTCTGTCTAAAAATGGGCTGTACGCATAATGTTTCGGCTGATAAGTGCCTGCCCCGGTCTGTGCATATACCTCTTCTCTGATCACCCCTTCCTCGATCAGATCGTCTATCTTTTGCAGCAATCGGTTGAATGGAAATCTCTGAGATCCTGTCGTCACAAATATCATCTTAATAGATTCCTCCCAGGCACACCGCCTCCGGGTAGATCTCCTTCATCTGTGCCCACTGGACATAGAATCGGTCCGCCCATCGGTATAAAAGCTTCCCTGTCAGCGTCGCCGAGGTGACTTTGGCGAAGGATTCGATATATATCAGTTTCCTCCCGGAAAGTCTGGCTTCCATACATAACGGTATCATTGCCAGCACCCCCGTGCACACCACCACATCCGGCTGCTCCCTGTGCAGGATCTTAAGGGAGCGAAAAGCATTTCCCACCAGATACAGCGGGCAGCGCCACTGTCTTCGGTTCACCTGATGCAGGTAATAGCAGGTCACCGGTGTCTTCACTTCATAGCCTGTATTTTCCGTCACTATAAAACTTTCATACTTTTCCATCAGCGGCCGTAACATCATCAGCTGTTCAAAATGTCCGCCGGAGGATGCCGCAAAACATATTTTCATAACATTTCCCCTTCCTCTACACTGCCCCTTCGTTCTGCTGTTTATATTCGTTCCAGTATTGCTGTAATCTGTAATTATAATCTCTGGATTTCGGCATAAGTCCATTGAACAGGATTCCGCAGATGTCCGCATCCACCTGTTCCAGTAACGTGACCGCCATCTTCTCCCTGCCCATATGACTGACCCCTGCCCGCACTACCAAAAGATACGCTGTGACCTCATGGGATAACAGCAGGGCATCCGTAACGATTCCCACCGGCGGCAGGTCGATTATAATGCAGTCATACTGTGTCCGCATATTTTGCAGCAGTTCCCTCATCCGCTCACTTCCCAGCAGTTCCGATGGATTCGGAGGGTTCTCGCCACCCACCAGCACATCCAGATTCTCCCGGTACGGAAGAATCTGCGGTGTTTCCTTTAACCCCGCCAGATACTGACTAAGTCCCAGTCTGCCGCGGAGTTTTAACAGGGAAGCCACAGACATATTGCGCATATCTCCGTCGATCAGTAATACCTTTTTCCCCAGCTGCGCATAACTGATGGCAATATTCACGCTGTTTAATGTCTTGCCCTCGTCCTTATCCGCACTGGTGACGGCATAGACCGGGCAGCGCTCCCCTTTTCCGGTAAACAGGAGATTGGCACGGATCGTATTGTAGGATTCCTTCACTGCAAAAGAACTGTTTTCCCCCAGGACCAGCACGGGACGGCTCTTGCGGTCCTCCGCCTGGATCAGGGGAATATCCCCCAGCACGGGGATTCTGAATGCAAGTTTTAATTCATAGCGCCTGCGTATGGTGGTATCTGTAAGTCCCACCAGCAAAAACAGTGCCATGGATACGCCAAAGCATCCCGCAAATCCTGCCAGTGCATATTTCATCAGGCTGGTGGAACTGTAGGGAGCCTCCGGCACACCGGCATAATCAATCACTTCAATGCCACCGGATTTCACGATCCTGCCGATCTCCTTCGGTGCCACCCTGCCGATGGCATTTGCAAGCTCCGCCGCACGGTACGGGTCGTTGTCATAGGCATATACATAGAAGACGGCGGTATTCTCCACCACACTGGTGGTGATCATTTTCATCAGTGTCTCCGTCCCGTAATCCAGCCCCGCCTCTTCCAGTACTTTTTCCAACACCGTATGACTTTTCAAGATCAGTATGTAACTCTGTACCAGGTTCTTCGCCTGGGTGAATTCGGAATTCGAAATATTCACCGAAGAATCATATACATAATCGGGATCGCTGTACACGTAGAAGGATACCTCTGCCCGGTACAGCGTGCGGTTCGTCAGATAGGCGTAAGCACCTCCCGCCATACCTCCCAGCACTCCCAGGATCATAATGTATGCGATTCTTTTCCGGAGGATCCACAGGATCTTCTCCAGATGAAAATTATTTAAGATCGTTTCCAACATTCTTTTCTCCCTTTCGACAAATTTTGCTTTTCCCCAAAACGAAAATATCCACCAGGGAATTCCCTGATGGATATCTCATATCGGACGCCTGCCTGTCCGCTTTCTTCATTTGTAAGTAGTGTATTCAGAATATGTAAGATGACTGCCACGGGGCTACCCGTGGGCTTCTACGTATATAAAGACGGCTCCTTCGGACGAAATGGCTCAATATTTCTTAGCTTTTTTTCTAATAGCAGATATGATATAAT
>DJEP01000045.1 GCA_002431915.1 Lachnospiraceae bacterium UBA5895
TAACGGGGGGCTGAACAGATACTTTTCATGTATATTTTGTATAAAAATTATTCACCGATGTACTCAGATACCAGTGCATCAAAGGTACCGTCAGCCTTCAGATCTGCCAAAGCCTGATTTACCTGCTCTACCAGTTCGCTTCCCTTAGGAAGTGCGATAGCGTATTCCTCGGTCTCAAAGCCAAACTCTGCGCCGTCAATAATCTTAATCTTACCCTCGAACTTGGTATTGAATACTTCTGCGGGGTTCTTATCAATGATAACTGCATCCAGTCTGCCGTTTACCAGATCGTTCACAGCGTCGATTGCTCTGTTGTAGGTCTGTGCGGTAGCACCCTCGATATCCTCAGAAAGAAACATACCGGTGGTACCCAGCTGGCTGCCAATGGTCTTATTCTTCAGATCATCAGCGGTTGCAATATCGGAATCTGCTGCTACAATTACGAACTGTACAGCCTCATAATAAGGATCAGAGAAATCTACCTGCTTCTTACGCTCATCAGTAACGGTCATACCTGCGATAGCACCATCGATTCTGTTGCCGATGGAACTTACCAGAGAATCAAACTCCATGTTCTCTACCTGGACTTCCTTGCCCAGCTTCTCGCCTACTGCCTTGATCAGAGCTACATCGAAACCATCGGGTTCTCCGTCATCTCCTACATACTCAAATGGCGGGAATTCTGCGTTGGTACCGAATACCAGTACGCCGTCCTCAGTCTTATCGGCTGCCTCAGTGGATGCGGCTTCGGTAGTTGCTGCTGCCTGGCTCTCTGCCACACTGCTCTCAGATGCCTGAGAATTATCGTTTGCTGCGGAATCAGAACCACAGCCTGTCAGCATTGCTGTGCACATTACAGTTGCAAGTAACATTGCGATTGCTTTTTTCATAATATTTTCCTCCTGTCTGTTTATCCGGGAACCATTCTCCCCTAAACTTTGATTACTATAGCACCTTTTCCCGAAATACGCAACTGTTTATGTATAAATATGCGTTGCATTCGGGAAATACCGTAACACCGTAACCATCCAGAAGGAAACAGTAATATAAGGAATAAACGGCTGTGGAACCCGCAGTCTCCCGTCCCTTGTAACATTTCCGCGGAACAGTTGCACCACTGTAAGCAATATCACCGCAAGCAGCATATGGCACAACGGCCATAGGATTCCGGTATCCCCGGTACATTCCGCCAGCGCACACACCGAAAAAGCATGGCAGTCCGCTCTTCCGTACATATGACTGAATGCCAGCTGCTGCAGAGCTGCAAATCCTGCTGCCGCAATCCAGATTCTGATATCCCATCCTTCCGACAAAGCGAGCAGACAGGTCCAGGGCAGGCACCACCACCATATATAATTATACACCCAGCACTCTTCCCTATCCATCCTGGATGCCATCAGAAGTCCTCCTGACAGCATGATATATGCTATAATCCGGATCACACCCGCTCCCTTCCGCACTCTCTGCTCTCTTCTGTCCTGTTGTTCTACCCGGTTATCCTGTCTGTTTACCGCAGTCTCGTCCGCAGATCCTCCAGCACACTTCCTTTCACACCGATGACACTGATCTGCGGATGATCTTCCAATTTCTTATCTCCTTTATAAGCCCGCACGGTGATCTTCAGCTGTTCATTCTCCGGTGTATATAACGGTACCATGAACTGTAAACTTTCCGTGATGCGATATCCCGGCTGATCCGTATAATCATAGACCCTGTTCAGTTCCGGATTCTGCCTCGCCATCTCTTCCGGGAAGATCACTTTCACCCGATCCGCATATCCCCATACCGTAAATGTCAGTATGCCGCTCTCACCGCAGCGGAAAGTCGTCCCCCGTGGTTCCCGGATTCTCATAACATCCGCTTCCAGACCGAATTCCGTTGTTCCTTTGGTTATCTCCGTCTCGTTCCCCACATAATCTGCCGCATATGCCAGTACCGTAAAATCTCCGCTGAACATTGCGTCATCCTCCGTGATCACGATCCGGATGCTTCCGGTGGCATCCGGCACAAATGTCTTCGCCACCGTGTTATCGGTATTCTGTATTCTGACATAGAATTCTTTTACGCCGCTGATCGCATCTGCTGCTGTCACGATGACGCTGACCTCTCCTTCCCTGCGGTCGATCAGCGTACGATTTTCCAACAAATCCAGTCCGTAGATCACCGGCGCTTCTCCGTCTGCAATCAGCGTGATCTTATTTTTCTCATCCAGTGCATGTGTCGAATATACTTTTGTATCTCCCGCATCTGCCTCCGCAACGGGAATCACCTGTATGTGCTGCCCGGAATAAGCCGCATCAATCGTGAATTTCTGTACACCGGTAAGCTCCCTGCACAGATTCGATCTTACCGTATAGGAATACGGATATTGCTGCAGTACCGCCACTCCTTCTGTGGTATAAGACAGTCCGGAAGCATCGGTACGGATATTGCCCTTTCGGATATCTCCGGAAGGCGTGTGGATGATATTACGTGCTACGGCGCCGTCTTCACTGCAGGTCTCATAGATATTCTCATTGGGTTGGTATTCCTCGCAGGCATCCCCGTCCAGATAAGCATTATTTTTTAAGGTGACCGGAGTCTTACCATCCGCCCGGACATACCAGCTTTTTGCCTCCGGTGCAGGATACACATTGTCTCCACTCTCTATTTCCAACGGTGCGGTATAGATCTTCCACTTCACATCGGTATCTTTCATACAAAAATGTGTCGTAGGTCCTACATTGCCTGCCACATCCACCGCTGCCACATGAAGATACTGTGTTTTTCCGTTTGCAGTCAGCTCAGCAGCCGGAAGTTCTGTGTATTTTGCATTCTGCGCTCCCACCACTTTCGTATTCTCTACATCATCTATTGTATAATAATAACCTGCAATACCGCTGACCAGCAGATTCCCGGTGATGTTGGAAGTACAAAGCCTTACCGTACTCCCGGTCAGATAGGACTCCGCTTTATGATAGTACCGGGTTCCGTTATCCCGGGGCTGCTGCCAGGTAATCCGTACCCGCTTATGATCCAGTGCTTCCATGGTCATTTCCCCAGGGATCCGATCCGGCGCTGCCAGATCTGTCGCCACGACACCCTCCATATGGCACTCTTCCTGGTAGCCTATCGCTTCCGACTGTATCTGTACGCTTCCGTCTCCCCTGTGTACACCGCTTTCGCTTTCGTACATCCTGGCATACGCAGTATTCACATAATTACTTCCTCCGTAAGCCGGTTTTGAGGACAGTACCTGCCCCTCCACATAACCGCAGGTCAGCATTCTGCCGCCGGAGAAACTTAAGCCCGTGATCTCCGATTTGAACCATGCATCCGTACAGTCATGGGAAAATTTCAGGTCTACGAATATCTTCGTCGTTCCCTCCGGCAGGGTAAAATGAAAGGTACCGGCGAACTTACTGCCGCCCGGTGCACCGCCCCAGGAACCATCCGGATTCTCCCATGCAGAGCTGGAGGAGCCGCTCATGGAATAGACCGCATCACGAAAACTACCGGACAAAATCACTTTCCCATCCTGGTTCAGGATCGTATATTGTGACTTATTCAGTGAGAAATTACAGGAGGATCCCCAACTGTCCGCATAGACCGATATCTTTAACTGCGTATTACCGTTGGTGCTGATTCCCCGGTATCCTCTCGTATTCCACCGGTTCCCCGTATCCCAGTAATACCGGGACCAGCCTGCACGGATGATATGATAAGGATCGTCATCCTTGGTATGGCTGTAAGTGCTGGTAGCTGTATACGTCTCGCAGTAATCATCATGACCCGTCACATAATGCTCCCAGCTGCCAAATGCCGGGGTATAGGCGGCTTCCCTGTAACACTGATTCGTATGAGTATGTACGATCTTCTCTCCCGCACTTCCTCCACGGTATCCGGCACCGCCGCCTGCCATTCCGTCCTCACCGTTACTTTCTTCCCGCACGCTCTCCGCACTGCCACCGGCTTTTCCGTCTCCCGCCGGAGAAGCGCCTCCGCCGCCACCGGCGATGAGCAGGATTCCCTTGCGGTCTGATGCCACAGAGGTCATGCCCCCTCCGTTGCCGTAGGCAAAAGCAGTTCCTCCGCCGTTACCACCATCCTGTCCTCCCGGGAAGCATGTGATCTTCTCTCCTTTTTGCAGCCAGAAGGTTCCGGACACTCGCCCGCCGTATCCCCCTGTACAGGATTCAAAGTCCTGTCCCTGGGCACCCTCTGCCGCAAGCGTATACAGCCCTGTGTAAGGGATGATATATTCCCCGGCACTGCCGCTGTAGTTCTCCGTTATGGCGACCTGTGTCATACTGCTGATATCCTCGGCGGAATTGACGCGTGTCCATGTACCGTTCTCCTTCTTTTGGAATAGCAGATAAGTCTTATTCTTCTGATCCGTCTGTGACCAGCTAAGGTCCACTGCGCCCTTCCCGCCATTTGTCTTATAATTGTCCACAGACTCTAACTTCAAATCGACCCACTGGGCATACAGCGTACTGTCAGCAGACGGAATGATCTCTTCCCCTGCTGCCCCCGCCGGCAAGGTAAATGCATTATCGTAATACCAGCCCCCAAAGGACCAGCCTTCTCTGACGGTTCCCGGCAGAGTCACACAATCCCGCCGGTACATCGCCTTTACAGTATCCACATTTCCTTCCGTGGCGGAATAGGTATAAACATTTCCTTCCAGTTCTCCCTGAAAGGGAAGCACACGCGTCCACTCTTCAAAATGCTGTGTGCCCCGGATAGGGGATACTGCCGTCCCGCCATTCGTCTCGAAGGACAGGGTATATCCTGTAGGGGGCTGGATTTCTTCCGTCTGCAGACAATATTGCTTACCATAGACATCCGCGATCTCCAAAACGTTTTTACCCAGATATTTACCGTCGCCGGCATCAACGCGCAGCGTACTCTCGCAGGGGCTCCACTGTGCGTACAGTGTGACCAAGCCGTTATCTCGGTCGGTCCAGGTCGTCCTGTCCCGGTAATCCGCCGTAGCAAGATTATATATCTCGGTCTCATCCGCGTAGAAATCGCCACTTCCGTCCGGTGCGGTATTCCAGCCGGTAAACCGATAGCCGATACGGGTATAATTGTTTTTCGTCAGATGAGTGACGGGAGTTACTTCGTTGCCTTCGTAAACTTCCGCGTTATCATACATATGGTAACTTTCTCCCATAAACCCTACACAGGATCCGGGATCTGCATTTGCATCATATACGACCTTATACTGGTTAGGGGATATCTTCCGGCATCTGTGCTCCGTGAACGTCACTCCCTGCTCCAGATTCGTGCAGAACGGGCATAGGTAATAATATGTCTTCGGGTCTTCATCACTCCCCAGATCCATATAGTGTATGGTCTGTGCCGCCTCTCTGCTCATATAGATATTCCATGGTTCTATCAGTTCCCCGCAATCCGCACAGACCGGTTTCCAGCCGGAATTATAGTACCGCTGACATTTTGCCATGCCAAACTGCAGACCATGCCAGCCCTGCTTCCTCCCATAGGCATTATGAATGCACTGTGCCCTTCGCCAGCTGACCTTCCAGGCTCCGATCGGTACTTCTCCCCTGCGGCTGACACTGTAATAATGTTCTCCCGCACCGGGCTCTCTCAGAGAAGACTTAATTCCCGTATATACGACCGTATTTTCCTCATACCAACGGTAACCTTTCTCTCCGGCACAGGCAGTCCATGCTTTCCCGTCCGGGCTGAAGGACACATAGGGGCTGTTATAAATGGTCTTCTTCTCATAAGCCTGTACCGTCCGTACGGGAAGCAGCATTGCGATCCCAAAAGCCAGCATAGCGGCAATGTACAGCCTGCGGCGTTTTTTCTTTGTCATGCAAGTTCTCCTTCTTACGGTATCTTTCCTGTGACAGGTCAATCGCAGATCTTAACGACCCGCAGTGACCCTTTTGCCAGATTCCTGTAAAAATCCTCCACATTTTTATTATCCAGATAAATATTCACTCTCTGCGCCGGTGTGGTGGTGTCCTCACAGGAAATGATGTTGCCGCTCTGATCAAACACCTGCTGCACGAACAGATTCTGCCAGCCCGGATTTTCGCCGGAAAATTCTTCCTTATCCTTATCGATGCAATAGATATGTATTCTGTCCCCGGCGCGCAGGACACCTCCCACCGCCTGGTACAGATCTTCTGCCCTGAAACCGGCAATCACCGGTTCCGCCATTTCTCCCAGAATCTGCTCTTTACTCTCTGTCATTTCTCCGGTGATAACGCTGCCCTGTCCGATATCACATACCGTTATTCTGCCGTACAGACTATCCCTGTCCGTCACCGCCGTCTCCGGCACGATTCTCTGATCGATCTCCAGAAGCATTATGTAATCCTCGATATTCTCCTGCGTCAGTTCCTCTCCCCGGGGAATACCCTTTGCTGCCACATACACCTCTTTTTTCTCGTATTCTGCAAGCGTCCGCTTCTCTGTCTGCAGCATTACGGCAAATACCGCAACGGCAGCAATAAATGCCGCCAGAATACTGCCGTTCCATATTTTGTTTTTTGTTGTTTTATTCCATTTATTCGGCTTCTGTAATTTCATCTTCCCTCTCCCTGTCATTTTCTCTTACCACATCCACAAGTTTTCCCTTATGCGCCTCCACGTCAGTTCCCATAAATCCTTCTACAAAATAAGTGATCTCACTGTATACCCCGGTGTGTTCTATGTACTGCCCGTCGGGAGCTTTTACCTCTCCCAGCGCACCTTCCCATTCTTGTATCTGTCCGTCTGCATCCTTCTGCCATACTTCCACCCGTTTCCCCGCGACATTGTACAGGATATATTGCTGTATGGTGACCTGTCCCGAGATCAGCTTCCGGTTCCCGGCATGGAATGTATCATCCAGTCCCAGATTTTCCTTCAGGGCATGGCAATATCGTTCATAGGCTTCTTCCGGATTCGCGATCAGCACCTTCTGCGTAATGCCGTATTCTTCCACATCGATTACCGCCGATGCCAGTCCCGACAGTGCCAGAGCATCTTCCATGTACATGGCGGATTCCCTGTACAGAGCAATCTGCAGCTGCATGCATAATAGAATCGATAAAAACAGCAGAAGAAACAGACCAAGCACCCAGGATACCTGTCCACACTCGGTATCCCACATCTTTGTCTTAATTTTTTGCCGTAGATACTCTCTTCTCGTATATTTCATAGTTTTCTCCCAGCTGCCCCCGGATCTGCAGCACCACATCATTGCCATACCCCACCGGTTCTAAAGAACTTCCGTCATAATCGATCTGCGTAAATCCCAGTCCCTCCAGCCGGTCTTTCAGTTCTGCCTGATCCGGCGCCGTCAGATAACCGACCGTCTCCATTTTCAGCAGATAGCACCTTGCCAGCTGTCCCACTTCTGCCTTTTTCGCGATCAGCTGTACATTCTCCATATAGCTTAACATCACTGCGGTAAGCGCCAGCACACACAGCCCCATTGCCAGTATCTCTCCCACATTACCGGGTTCTCGTTTTCGTCCTGCCATACCCACTCCTATCTTATACACCGGTGAGAATATCCGCAGCCTTCGTCTGCATAGCCGTCACAATGGTCTGTATGAACGTCGTCAGACTGTCTTTCATTACAACGCATAACAGCAGTGCAATAATGCACAATCCCACCGTTACCAGGATTCCGTCAATCCCCGGCTCTCTGCGCATGGCATGTCCCTTTACTGTTTTTGTGATCTGTTCCCACTTTCTCATCCACTGATTTTTCATTTGTCTTTTCTCCCTTCTTTTTTTCT
>DJEP01000125.1 GCA_002431915.1 Lachnospiraceae bacterium UBA5895
CAATTTTTACGACCCGGTTGTGCTTTTTCTTTGGGTTTTCTCCGCCTGTCTCCTCTGCCTCTCCTTTCTGCGGTTCGGGATTCTCTAATCGCTCCAATGTCTTTTCCGGATTCAGCAGTTCATCACAGGATACCCGAAGGATCTCCGCGATGCTGCCAAGCATCGTCATATCCGGAAGATTCTTTCCATGTTCCCATTTGCTTACCGCCGAAGTAGAGACTGACAGCCGCTCCGCCATCTCTTTCTGACTGATCCCGTTTTTCTTTCTTAAAGTCGTAAGCAGTATCCCAAATTGCTCTTTCTGCATGATGTCTTTGCTCCTTAATTGTACTTGATAATAATATTATTATACAATTGAGTAATCGGAAAAGCAATTGAGCGGGTGGCAACCTGCCTCTTTGTTAACCATAACGAAGGATCTTACGCTATTTGTTACAAATTTCAAAAAAAGCGTGCAGATCTCTCCACACGCTTTACGTTCATCGTCTTATTTGTTCAACAATTATTCCCACATTCCCGTTACAAAGCACATCAGTGCCGCCCAGGTATATAAGGGATAGAAAAGCCCCTGATCGTCCACGCCGTCTTTTAGGATTTTCTGTGCTTCTTCCCTGGTCAGTAATAAAAAGCCGTCAAAACATTCCGTGCCAACGGCACCTTCCTGACTTACCTTCGGCATTTCCTCACGATTCAGTGTGATCTGCACCAGCGCATTACTCTCATCGGTCATCCCCGGGGTACTGAATACCAGAGGATTCACCAGACGGATGCTGTCACTTGCTTCCAGTGCGATGCCAGTCTCCTCGCGGAGTTCACGGATCGCCGCATGGAATACGGGATTGGCTTCCTTTGCATCCTCCGGATCTAACAGTCCTGCCGGAACGCTTAACAAAAACTGTCCCGCAGGGTAACGGTACTCACGGCTCAGGCAAAGTCTCGGCTCCTGTCCTTTGATCTTCAGGATCACAACACAGCTCACCGCATCCGGCAGCATCTGTCTGAATTCTTCATCACTTTTTACCGCTGCCAGATTCTCTTTGCTTCTTCTGGTGGCATCAAAATAATGTTTTCCCGGCTCATATTGCAGATCAAATACTTTGATAAATCTGCTGTCATAGACGGTTTCCACCTGTTCTTTTTTTATGATTGGTCTGTTCTCCATAATAATCATTTTCCTCTTTCTGTTTTTATTCCACAACTCCACAACACTGCATACTATCTGTCATTTTTCTGCCGGGCTATTGTCGTCCCGCAATTTTTCTGCCTCGCCGGCTGCCTTCTCCAGTCTGCAAAACACTTGTTCATAACGCCTCTGTGCCTTTTTCCAGTGGATCAGCTTATGCCACCCTTCCACATAATCCGACCTGCGGTTCTGGTACTGTAAATAATAGGCATGCTCCCACACATCTATGGGAAATATGGGGGTATACAATTTCAAATCCGGAACATCCTGATTTGCTGTCGTCAAGATTGTAAGAATGCCGTCCCGGTCGCTTACAAGCCATGCCCATCCGGAGCCGAATACTCCCGTGGCTGCCTGTGACATCTGTTCTTTCCATTGTCTCACCGATCCGAAATCCCGAGTCAGTGCCTCCTCCAGTGCTCCACAGGGCTCCTGCCCTGCCGGGCTTCTCATACTGTCAAAATACAGCTGGTGATTGTATACACCGCCACCGTTATTGTGAATGCTTTTCCGGGCTTCTTCCGGAAGAGATGCAATTCTATTATCCTCCGAAGTGAGCAGTTCCGTCAAGGACATCTGCTGAAGCTGCGGATAATCGGCAAGGGTGGCATTCAGTTTATCCGCATAGGTCTGGTAATGCTTATCGTGATGAAAATGCAGTGTTTCCTCATCCAGTACCGGAAGCAGGGCATCGTATTCATAAGGAAGGGGCTGTGCGACAAAAGGGTAATGTTCTTCTAACATGAGACTCCAATCCGCCTGCGGATACAGGCTTACGATCATACAATATTTACCATACGCCTAGTATATGCCGTCCCCGCGGATTTTATTTTCAAATTTGTGCTTTTGCCGTCCGCTCCTATGCTCTCTTTCTCTGCACGACCGGGTAGATCTCTCTGGCGTTTTCCAGGCTCTGTCCGGATCTGACTTTCTGCACATCCGCTGTCTCCTGTGTCAGCAGCCATCCGCAGACTTCCTCTGCTAACGGCTCTCCCTGTGCTCTTAGCCAGAAGCTGACATTCGCAATCATCTGCAAGTGGTTCAGGATCGTATTCCGGCAGTGTCTGCGGTCTGTGATGCGGGTCTTTCAGGGTTCTCCGTCCGTATACAGCTGTGCCGCCTCTTTTAAATATGCCCGGATCAATGCGGTCTGCCTGTGATCACTCTTCTGCAATTCCTCTGTGATCTTTTTGGTCTCCCAATACAGTTCCTCACTGCACCGTCCCGCCGGAACGATTCCTTCCATGTATTTCTGTATAAAATGCAGGTCTTCATTCACCTGTCTGCAATATTCTCTGATCAGTTCTTCTCTTTTTGACATAATAAAAAACCGCCCTTAAATATAAATTTAAGGACGGAACATTCTTCCGCGGTACCACCTTAATTCGCTCACTTCTCACAAAGTCAAGCCTCTGCAACTACGGACAAGCTAACACTCATCGATAGTCAGGTACGGTAACGGGTACTCCCGTTGCAGCCTGTCCGCATCTGCCGGATCTTCCATCCAGACGCGAAGTCGGTGCAAAGCTCCGAGACCATGTTCAAAGAAGCCCTCCATATCCCTTCCCACCAGCCGGGACTCTCTGCGACGTATCTCTTCTCCTACTCTTCTCTTCACAGCCTTTATGTCTTTAACTGCTTGTATTTTATTCCTTTCGCGGACATTTGTCAACACTTTGTTTTTGCCACAAGTACAAAAGAACAGCGAAGCCGTTTTCACAACTTCGCTGTTCTTAGGATTTCTCATTTACAACTGTGCAATATCCACCAGTGTCAGTTCCTTGCAATCGTTCATATGCTCCATGCTGGTCACGAGAGCATTGGCGGTGTCCATTGCGGTGATGCAGTAGATACCGGTCTCGATAGCGGTACGGCGGATGAGGAAACCGTCTCTGGTCTTGTCTCGACCCTGAGTAGGGGTATCGATGACAAGGTCGATCTTGTGTCCCAGGATCAGGTCCATAACGGTCGGAGATTCCTGATAGATCTTGTTGACCTTTCTCGCCTTCACGCCCGCTTCATTCAATGCAGCTGCGGTACTTCTGGTAGCGTAGATGGTGTATCCAAGCTTCTCGAAACGTCTTCCGACTTCGATGGCTTCTCCCTTATCCGCATCCTTTACGGTGATAATCATATTCTTGTACTTGGGCAGTTCCACGCCTGCTCCCAGGAATGCCTTGTACAGAGCCTCATTGAAGGTCTTGGCAATACCCAGACACTCACCGGTGGACTTCATCTCCGGTCCTAAGCTGATCTCGGCACCACGGATCTTCTCGAAGGAGAACACGGGCATCTTGATGGCAAAATACTCTGCCTCGGGCTGTAAGCCGGGCTCATAGCCAAGCTCGCGGATGGTCTTGCCGATGATCACTTCGGTAGCCAGATCCACAATAGGGATACCGGTTACCTTGCTGATATAAGGTACGGTACGGGAAGAACGGGGGTTAACCTCGATAACATACACATCCTCACCGATGGCAATGAACTGGATATTGATCAGTCCCTTGACATGCAGTGCCTTTGCCAGTCTTCTGGTGTACTCTGCGATCTTCTCTTTTACGACTTTATCAATGGTCGGAGCCGGGTATACGGAGATACTGTCTCCGGAGTGAATACCGGTTCTCTCGATATGCTCCATAATACCGGGGATCAGGATATCGGTACCGTCACATACAGCATCGACCTCGATCTCCTTACCCTGCAAATACTTATCTACCAGAATCGGATGATCCTGTGCAATACGGTTGATGATCGCCATGAACTCTTCGATCTCTTCATCGGAGATAGCGATCTGCATACCCTGTCCGCCCAGTACATAGGAAGGACGTACCAGTACGGGATATCCCAGTCTGTTGGCAACTGCCTTTGCTTCCTCTGCGGTGTATACGGTACCACCGGCTGCACGGGGGATTCCGGTCTCTTCCAGGATCTTATCAAACAGCTCTCTGTCCTCAGCGGCATCTACATCCTCCGCCTTGGTACCTAAGATAGGCACACCCATCTTCATCAGGCTCTCGGTCAGTTTGATAGCGGTCTGTCCGCCGAACTGTACCACAGCGCCATCGGGGTGCTCAATATTTACGATAGATTCCACATCTTCCGGAGTCAGAGGCTCGAAGTACAGCTTATCTGCGATATCGAAGTCGGTACTTACGGTCTCCGGGTTGTTGTTGATGATAATGGTCTCATAGCCAGCCTTGGAAAATGCCCAGGTAGCATGTACGGAACAATAGTCGAACTCGATACCCTGTCCGATACGGATAGGGCCGGAACCCAGTACCAGAACCTTCTTGCGTCCGGTAGTCTCCTTGGCTTCACACTCGCCGCCGAATACGGAATAGTAATAAGGCGTGGATGCTGCGAACTCTGCGGCACAGGTATCTACCATCTTGTAGACAGCCTTGATGCCGTTGTCGTAACGCATCTTCTTGATCTCTTCCTCGGTCTTGCCGGTCAGTCTTGCGATCACGTTATCCGGGAACTCGATTCTCTTGGCTTCCTTCAGCAGTTCCACAGTCAGCGGCTGTGTCTCCAGTGCATGCTCCATCTCGGTCAGAATGGCGATCTTATCAATGAACCACAGATCAATCTTTGTAATGTCGTGGATCTGCTCGTAGCTTACGCCCTTACGGATTGCTTCCGCAATGACATAAATACGCTGGTCATCCACAATCTTCAGACGCTCTAACAGTTCCTCTGCGGACAATGCGCTGAAATCATAGCTGCGCAGGCAGTCCACATGCTGCTCCAGGGAACGGATCGCCTTCATCAGTGCTCCCTCGAAGTTATTGCAGATACTCATAACCTCACCGGTTGCCTTCATCTGTGTGGTCAGAGTACGTTTTGCGGTAATAAATTTATCGAAAGGCAGTCTTGGGATCTTCACGACACAGTAGTCCAGTGTCGGTTCGAAGCTGGCATAAGTCTTGTGGGTGATGGCATTCTTGATCTCATCCAGAGTAAATCCCAGCGCGATCTTCGCTGCTACCTTTGCAATAGGGTAACCGGTCGCCTTACTTGCCAGTGCGGAAGAACGGCTGACACGGGGGTTCACCTCGATAACACAATATTCAAAGCTGGTGGGATGCAGTGCAAACTGTACGTTACATCCACCGGTGATCTGCAGTTCGTTGATGATCTTCAGAGCGGAAGTACGTAACATCTGGTACTCCTTGTCGCTCAGGGTCTGGGAAGGAGCTACTACGATACTGTCTCCGGTATGCACGCCGACGGGATCGATGTTCTCCATGTTACATACGGTGATACAGTTGCCTGCGCTGTCACGCATTACTTCGTACTCGATCTCTTTCCAGCCTGCGATACAACGCTCTACCAGTACCTGACCCACACGGGATAAGCGCAGACCGTTCTCCAGGATCTCTTCCAGTTCTACCTGATTGTGTGCGATACCGCCGCCGGAACCGCCCAGAGTATAAGCAGGACGCAGTACGACAGGATAGCCGATGGTGTTGGTGAATTCCACACCGTCTTCCACATTTTCTACGACCTTGGATGCCGCACAGGGCTCGCCGATACGCTCCATCAGATCCTTGAACTCCTGACGTCCCTCGGCGTTACGAATAGTGGCTGCGGTAGTACCTAACAACTTTACATTATGAGCAGCCAGAAAACCGGACTCCTCCAGCTCCATGCCGAGGTTCAGACCAGCCTGTCCTCCCAGAGTGGGGAGAATGCTGTCGGGCTTTTCCTTTTCAATAATCTGCTCCAGAACCTTTACGTTCAGGGGCTCAATATATACCTTATCTGCGATATCTTTATCGGTCATGATGGTCGCAGGGTTGGAGTTCACCAGGATTACCTCTACTCCCTCTTCCTTCAGGGAACG
>DJEP01000036.1 GCA_002431915.1 Lachnospiraceae bacterium UBA5895
GCAGCCGGTAAATCATTTTTCCAAAGATTTGAACCTGAATCTCTACAGCCGTGGCATGGGAGCCATGGGACTTCCCGGCGATCTGTCCTCTGCCTCCCGTTTTGCCCGGGTGGCGTTTACGAAGATGAACGCCCTGTCCGGTCCTTCGGAGTCCGAGAGTGTCAGCCAGTTTTTTCATATATTGGGAAGCGTGGAGCAGACGAGAGGATGCTGTCTGTTAGAGAACGGCAAATATGAGATCACGATCTATACTTCCTGCTGCAATGCAGACAGAGGAATTTACTATTATACAACCTACGAAAATCATCAGATCACAGCAGTGGATATGTATCGGGAGAACCTGGATAGCGATATGTCCATTCATTATCCGCTGGTACAGGGAGAGCATATTTTACTGCAGAATGCTACAGATACCATGGAGGAAAATCTGTAAATGGATGTACAGAGAGAGCAACAGGGACAAAATAATCAGACGGACAAAGTAGTGTCCGGTTTCGCCTTTTATTCCGAGAAGGATGCCAGACTTGCGGAGCAGGAACGGCAGAAGATCGCTTATCTGGATAAACGCATTGACCACGGGGATATCCAGTCGGTTCTTGCCATCTATAAAAAAGCGTTGGAAGACCGGGTGTTCCGCACCCCTGTGGGACTGGAGTATCTCAGGGAACTGCAGGGAGAACTGTGTGCCCGGAAAGAAGAACTGGGGGAGGAAGTGCCTCCTATTCCTCTGTGGACGAGCTTTGCCGATGTCAGAATGAAAACGTCCCCTGCCAGAAGACGGATCCAGCCGGTGGCGGAAGACGAGGGCAAAAAAGAGGGTATCCGCCTGTCGGTGATCATGAACATCGTGATGATCGTGGCAATCATTGCCATGTTCGTGATTACATTGAATTCCGACCAGCCCAATATCCTGAATTACGAGCGGAATCTTCAGAACAAATATGCTTCCTGGGAGCAGGAACTGACCGAGAGGGAGCAGACGGTGCGGGAAAAAGAGCGAGAACTACATATAGAAAATACAGAAAATACAGAAATTACAGAGACCGGAGTTTCACAGAATTGACATATTTTCGCGCTATACTATGTCTTACAACAGAAAGGTGAGGGTGTGTATGGACAGACTGAAAATACTGGTAGTGGATGATGAGAGCAGAATGCGCAAACTGGTCCGGGATTTCCTGGTCAAGAGTAATTTTGATGTGCTGGAAGCCGGAGACGGCGAGGAAGCACTTGATGTCTTCTATAAAGAGAAGGATATTGCGCTGATCATTCTGGATGTAATGATGCCGAAAATGGATGGCTGGCAGGTATGCCGGGAGATCCGTGTGAATTCCAAAGTTCCTATTATTATGCTGACAGCCCGCGGAGATGAGAGAGACGAACTCCAGGGATTCCAGCTGGGCGTGGACGAGTATATCTCCAAACCCTTCAGCCCCAAGATCCTGGTAGCCCGGGTGGAAGCGATCCTGCGCAGGACGAACCAGCTGGGAGCGGAGGAAGCACTGACCTGCGGCGGCATCACTGTGGATAAGGCTGCCCACCGCGTGATCATAGACGGCAAAGATGTGGACTTAAGTTATAAAGAATTTGAACTTCTGACTTATTTTATGGAAAATAAGGGAATCGCCCTGTCCCGAGAGAAGATACTGAACAACGTATGGAACTATGATTACTTTGGGGATGCCCGTACCATTGATACCCATGTGAAGAAGCTGCGCAGCAAACTGGGCGAGGAAGGCAATCTCATCAAGACCATATGGGGAATGGGGTACAAAATGGATGAAACAGCGGAATAAACAGCAGAAGAAAAAAGTACATTCTATCAGAGGGCAGTTTGCCTGGATCTTTATCGGACTGATGATTGGGACGATCCTACTATGCCTGATGCTCAACTATATGTTTTTGGGTAAAGTCTACATGCAGAGCAAACTGGATGTTATCCACGATGCCTACTGGACGATCAAGCAGGCGGCGGAGAGCGACAGCTATGGCTCCGAGGAATTCGCCAGGGAACTGGATGACGTGTGCAGAAGCTATAATATGACAGTATGCGTCATGGACGTGAATTCTAACATGAAATATGTATCCATCAACGGCGGTGAGAGACTGGAGAACCGTCTGATCGGCTATGTGTTCGGCTTTGGAACCCCTCTGGATAACGAGCGGGTCATCGAGAACGGTGATGACTATGTGATCCAGAGAACCGGACAGGAGAATAAGGAATATTTAGAGATCTACGGAAGACTGAATACAGGTATCTCTTTTATCATGCAGACACCGCTCTCCAGTATTCATGAGAGTGCCAGGATCGCCAACCGTTTTTATGCGCTGGTCGGCTGCCTGGGAGCACTGGCAGGAGGTATCATTATCTGGTTTGTATCCAGACGTGTGACGAAGCCGATCCTGGAGCTGAATAATATCTCGGAGCGGATGGTACAGCTGGATTTTGAAGCAAAATACCAGGGGAAGGCGCACAATGAGATCGATCTGTTGGGAGAGAACATTAATAAATTGTCCGATTCCCTGGAACAGACGATCTCGGAACTGAAGACTGCCAATAATGAGTTGCAGCGGGATGTGGAGAAAAAAGAAGCCATCGATGAAATGCGTAAGGAGTTCCTGGCGAATGTCTCCCATGAACTGAAGACCCCCATCGCTCTGATCCAGGGCTATGCGGAAGGACTGCAGGAGGGAGTCAATGACGATCCCGAGAGCCGACAGTTCTACTGTGATGTCATCGTGGATGAGGCGGCGAAGATGAACAACATGGTGAAAAAGCTTCTGACCCTGAACCAGCTGGAATTCGGCAACGATGTGGTGACCATGGAACGTTTTGACATTACGGCACTGGTGAAAAATTATATCCAGTCGGCAGCAATCCTGACCAAACAGAACGACATCACGGTGCGGATGGAAGAGTATCCTCCCATCTATGCATGGGCGGATGAGTTTAAAATAGAAGAAGTATTTATGAACTTTTTCTCCAATGCGGTAAATCACTGCGAGGGAGACAAGATCATCGATGTCAAAATGGAACAGAAGGATGGCAGGGTGCGTGTATCGATATTCAATACCGGCAAGCCGATCCCGGAGGATTCCATCGACCACATCTGGGAGAAATTCTATAAAGTA
The DNA here is from genome assembly GCA_002431915.1 of Lachnospiraceae bacterium UBA5895. Classification (GTDB taxonomy): domain Bacteria; phylum Bacillota; class Clostridia; order Lachnospirales; family Lachnospiraceae; genus Acetatifactor. Next base: position 3,133 of record DJEP01000036.1, read on the forward strand.
GATAAAGCCAGAACCAGAGAATACGGCGGCAGTGGTGTGGGACTGTCCATCGTGAAGGCAATTATGGATTCCATGAACCAGCCTTACGGTGTGATCAACTATACCAACGGTGTGGAATTCTGGTTTGAATTAGAGACAAAATAACGATTTTAAAAGGATATATTTTTATATGAGGGAAGAACAGATACAGGAGGCACCGGTAAAGGTGCTGCTCGTCGGGGTGGACATTGGGGAAGAGCCGGATTTTGAGCATTCCATGGAGGAACTGGCAAGTCTGGCAGAAGCCGCGGAGAAAGAAGTTGTGGGTCAGATCGTACAGCGACTGGACCATGTGAACAAAGCATTGTATATCGGAACGGGAAAAGTGTCGGAAGTGCGTCAGATGGCGCAAGTGTACGGTGCGCAGGAAGTAGTGTTTAACAATTCCCTGACCCCTTCGCAGGTGCGTAATCTGGGCAGGGAACTGGAACTTACTGTCATTGACCGAACAAATCTGATTCTTGATATATTTGCCATACGGGCACAGACCAGAGAAGCCAAACTGCAGGTGGAGACAGCAAGACTGCAATATATGCTTCCGAGACTGGTGGGCATGTATGATGCGTTGAGCCGCCAGGGCGGTGCCAGCGGCAGTATGAGTAACAAAGGTACCGGTGAGAAAAAACTGGAACTGGACAGACGTAAGATCGAACACCGGATTACAGAACTGAAAAAGGAACTGGAAGATGTCAGCAGGACCAGGGATGTGCAGCGCAGGAAAAGGCAGCAGTCCAGAATCCCACAGGTGGCGCTGGTGGGTTATACCAACGCGGGGAAGTCTACGATTCTGAACCGTATGGTGGAGCAGTTCGGAGAGCTTCCGGAGAAGACAGTCATGGAAAAAGATATGCTGTTCGCCACACTGGAGACCAGCGTCCGCAGCATAGACACCGGGCACAATAAGCCGTTTTTCCTGACAGATACGGTTGGATTTATCAATAAGCTGCCCCACGGTCTGGTAAAGGCATTCCGCTCGACCCTGGAAGAGGTAAAATACGCAGATCTGCTGATCCAGGTGGTGAATTTTTCCGATGAGAATTACAGACAGCAGATGCAGGTAACCGCCGACACACTAAAAGAGCTGGGAGCAGGTGACATTCTGCAGATCGTGGTGTATAATAAAGCAGATAAATGCGGCATGGAACCTTTGCCGCAGAAGAGACAGGATCACTGGTATCTCGCCGCAGGGCAGAATATTGGTATTCGTGAACTGGCGGAAGCCATCGAACAGCAGGTCTATGCGGATAACGTGGATTGTGTTTTCCTGATACCGTACAGCGCGGGGAACGTGGCATCCTATCTGATGGAAGAGGCGCAGGTTTTTTCTACAGAGTACAGGGAGGATGGTATTTTGATCCATGCGGACTGTCACAGGCAGGACATGGAAAAATACAAAGATTACGTGGTGCAATAGATCATGCAATGAGGGAAGGATAACAGATGGAACAGAATACACAGCAGGACAGAGCGAAACTTTTGGAACAGCAGGCAAGGGAGTACCTGATGCAGTCCAACGATCCCATATTTACACAGTATATACAACAGCTGATTCCCAGAATACAGAAGCAGCCCCAGTATGTAGAGCAGTTACAGGCAGAACTGGATAAAAGCGTGGAATACTGGCATCAGAGACAGCAGCTGAATGCAGCAAGAGCAGAAAGGGCTGCTGCAGAACAGGCGCAGGAGACTGTACAGCCGCTCACACAGGAGACCCCACAGGGACAGCCGGCAGGACAGTTCACAGCACAGAAGCTGGCAGAGCCTGCCCCGCAGGAACCGAAGAAAAAACAGAATGCGGAGTACCTGGTGGCAACGATCGCACTCTCTGCCGTAGGCGGAATTTTTATTCTGACCGCCCTGGTACTTATGGGAATGTATTTCATGAACGGATGGATCAAGGGCATCTCTCTGTATGTAGTGTCCCTGGGCGTGGTATTGCTTGCAGAGTTGCTCCTTCGCAGGAAAGTGCCGAAGCTGGCACAGATATTCTCAGCGATCGGTATGGCGGCACTGTATCTGTCGACCATGATCAATACGGTGTCCTTACATAATTTTGGTGTGATTCCCGCTGCGGTGATTATTGCAGTGATCACAGTGGGAACGGTTTTGTT
>DJEP01000089.1 GCA_002431915.1 Lachnospiraceae bacterium UBA5895
ATTCCAGACTGCTGGAGCGTTCCGCAAGACTGAGCGCAGATAAAGGTGGCGGTTCCATCACCGCACTGCCCATCATCGAGACCCAGGCCGGCGATGTATCCGCGTACATTCCGACCAACGTTATCTCCATTACCGATGGTCAGATCTTCTTAGAGAGTGATCTGTTCTTCTCCGGTATGAGACCCGCAGTCAATGTCGGTCTGTCTGTATCCCGTGTCGGCGGTGCTGCACAGACCAAGGCTATGAAGAAGGCAGCCGGAAGTATCCGTATCGACCTGGCACAGTTCCGTGAGATGGAAGTATTCACCCAGTTCGCATCCGATCTGGATAATGCGACCAAGGAACAGCTGCAGCACGGTCATGTACTGATGGAACTGTTAAAACAGCCTCTGTGCAGACCCTTAAGCATGGCAGAACAGGTTATGACACTGTGCGCGGCCAACGGCAGAGTGATGCTGGATGTACCGGTAGATCAGGTAAAAGATTTCCAGATGAAATTCTTAAGCTACATGAACGGACAGCACAGCGAGATCGTGCGTCAGCTGGAGACCACCAAGGTGCTGGATGACGAACTGAACAAGCAGATCTGTGACGCAGCTGCGGAGTTTAAAAAGGAATTTTTGCAAAAATAGAATTTGCACACAGTGATAACAACATAGGAGGTTAACATGGCAAATACGCGAGAAATACAAAGCCGTATGAAAAGCATTCAGGATACTATGAAGATCACCAATGCCATGTATATGATCTCTTCCACGAAGCTTCGGAAAGCGAAGAAGAATCTGGAAGAGACAGAGCCTTACTTCTATACTCTGCAGACCATGGTCAGCAGAATCGTCCGTCACTTACCGGAGATCGATAACAGATATTTCGATGAGCGTAAGGACAAACCGGCCGGGGAACGAACTACGGGATTGATCGTAGTCACCGCAGATAAGGGACTGGCCGGAGCCTATAACCATAACGTACTGAAAATGGCGGAAGAGCAGATGCAGAAAGCCGGCAGGACAGGAAAGTACAAGCTGTTTGTTGTCGGTGAGCTGGGACGTCAGTACTTCGGACACCGCGGCATCGAGGTGGCGGAGCAGTTCCATTACACTGCGCAGAATCCGACCCTGCATCGTGCCCGTATCATTACGGAGACCATTCTGGAGCAGTTCGAGGAAGAGCAGCTGGATGAGGTATATATCATTTATACCAGTATGCTGAACAGTGTAACGACGGAACCGAAAATGATGCGTCTGCTGCCTATCATACGGGAACGTTTTATCACCAAAGACGGACAGGATCTGAGTATGTATCAGGAGCCGCTGATCATGACTCCGTCCCCGAAGGCGGTGCTGAATAACATTGTCCCGGACTTTGTCATGGGATATGTGTACGGTGCACTGGTAGAATCGTTCTGCAGTGAACAGAATGCCAGAATGATGGCCATGGAGGCGGCAAATAAAAACGCTTCCGCCATGATTCATGATCTGTCCATTCAGTACAACCGGGTACGTCAGGCTATGATCACACAGGAGATTACAGAGGTCATTGCCGGTGCCAAGGCTCAGAAAAAGAAGAAAAAGGCAAGAAAGGAGGTCCTGAACAATTGAGTAACGTAAGTGAAAAAAATCATGGTAAGATCGTTCAGGTCATGGGACCTGTTGTAGACGTAGAGTTCGAGAACAATGACCTTCCTTTTATCAAGGATGCCCTGGAAGTATATAACGAAGGCAAGCGTCTGGTCATGGAAGTGGCACAGCATATCGGCAACAATACTGTACGCTGCATTATGCTGGGGGCCAGTGAAGGACTCTGCAAGGATATGGAAGTTATCGCCACCGGAAGCGGTATTCAGGTTCCGGTAGGTAATAAGACATTGGGCAGATTGTTCAATGTATTGGGAGAGACCATCGATGGTGGAGAATCCCTGGAAGGAGAGAAACATTGGGTCATTCACAGAGATCCCCCTTCTTTCGAGGAACAGAGTCCTGTCGTAGAGATGCTGGAGACCGGTATTAAAGTCATCGATCTGCTGGCGCCCTATGCAAAGGGTGGTAAGATCGGTCTGTTCGGCGGTGCCGGTGTCGGCAAGACCGTGCTGATCCAGGAATTGATCCGTAATATTGCTACCGAGCACGGTGGATATTCTATTTTCACCGGTGTCGGAGAGCGTTCCCGTGAGGGTAATGACCTGTGGAGTGAGATGAAGGAGTCCGGAGTTCTGGAGAAGACGGCGTTAGTCTTCGGTCAGATGAACGAGCCCCCCGGAGCACGTATGCGTGTAGCCGAGACGGGACTGACCATGGCAGAGTATTTCCGTGACGAAGAGCACCAGAACGTGCTGCTGTTCATTGATAACATTTTCCGTTTCGTACAGGCAGGTAGTGAGGTGTCCGCACTGTTGGGCCGTATGCCTTCCGCAGTGGGATATCAGCCTACGCTGGCTACCGAAGTCGGTGAGTTACAGGAGCGTATCGCTTCCACGAACAAGGGTAGTGTTACTTCCGTTCAGGCAGTCTATGTGCCTGCGGATGACCTGACTGACCCGGCACCTGCCACAACATTCGCCCATCTGGATGCAACCACCGTTCTGTCCCGTAAGATCGTGGAACAGGGTATTTACCCTGCTGTGGATCCGTTGGAATCCACTTCCCGTATTCTGGAGGAGGATGTGGTAGGCAAGGAGCATTACGAGACCGCACGTCAGGTACAGGCAATGCTGCAGAAGTACAAGGAACTGCAGGATATCATCGCTATCCTGGGTATGGAGGAGCTGTCAGACGAGGACAAGGTCACCGTATATCGTGCCCGTAAGATTCAGCGTTTCCTGTCCCAGCCCTTCCATGTGGCAGAGAATTTCACCGGTGTACCCGGTAAATATGTGCCTGTCAAGGAGACCATCCGTGGCTTCCGTGCCATCATTGACGGTGAGATGGATGAGTACCCCGAAGCTGCATTCTTCAATGTGGGAACCATTGATGAGGCAGTGGAGAAGGCGAAAAAGCTCATGGCACAGTAAGGAAAGGCGGTGTGCGTATGAACACCTTCAGCTTGAAGGTCATTGCCAGTGACAAAGTATTTTTTGACGGAAAATGCAGTATCATTATTGTACCGGCCCTGGACGGCGAGCAGGCCATTATGTCTCATCATGAGGATATGGTCATTGCCACGAAGGAAGGCGAGGTACGGTTCAAGGAAAAAGAAGATGACGACTGGACCAAGGCTGTAGTCGGTGTAGGCTGCGTCTATATTTCCCATAACCGTGTGATCATGCTGGTGGATACGGCGGAGCGCCCGGAGGACATCGACAGAGTCCGTGCGGAAGCTGCACTGGAGCGTGCGAAAGAGCAGCTGCGCCAGAAGCAGAGCATCGAGGAGTATCATGTATCCCAGGCATCCATGGCGAGAGCTATGATCCGTCTGAAAGAAGCCGGAAAATACGAAGTCAAATAGGAAGTCGATCATAAAAAGTAAAATATAAGTAAAAAGTAACAAAATTAAGCCTGTAATGGTAGTAAATGTGTGCATTTCGGAAATTGTTATTTTTCTGCCGGTGCGATAAAATCTCTTCATAATCAGAGGAGAGTTAAGCAATGGATTATTTACAGAAAAAATCAATACGAAGTGTCGCAGCTGCCATTGCAGGCTTTTTGCGTCACTCCGTTCGGAAAATAGGAATCACCAGGGAGAAGCTTCCTTACTGTATAGCACTTGGGGTATGTCCGTTAGTGACATTTTATCTGTTTGAAATGTATACGCACAATCCTTTTACGACGATGCATTTCAAAACCCAGCTATTGAACATGGCGTTTTATGTACTGACCGCACTTCTGCTGTTTGGAATCGTGAAATACGTCCGTGTGGCGCTGATGCTGCAGACGGCTTTTTTCATGGTGGCGGGGTTGGCGAATTATTATGTGCTGAATTTCCGCTCGGCACCGATTATGCCCTGGGATATTTATTCCATCGGTACGGCAGCCAGTGTGGCGGGGAATTTTAATTACACCCTGAAGGGCAGTACGGTGCTGGTCATTATAGGATTCCTGATATTGCTGTTGATTGAGAGCCGGTTTCATATGAAAGCTCCGTCACGCGTGGCGAAGAGAGCGGCGCTGATCCTTTTGAGCATTGCCCTGATCTGCGGCTACACCGGTATGGTGCAGAGCGAGAGCTTTGTGAGAAGCTTTGGCCTGTATGACAAGCTGTTTACCCCTACCGTGATGAACAAGCGGGACGGTAATATCGTGGCCTTTCTGATGGAACTGGAGTATCTGGATGTGGAGAAGCCGGCAGGCTATTCTCCGGAAGAGACCGGCGGCAAGTATACACAGGCAGGACAGGATTCCACAGGCCTTACGGCGGCGGTGGAGGATCCGGAGAGCGTAAAGCGCCCGAATATTATTGTGATTATGGATGAGGCATTTTCCGATCTGGCGGTCCGGGGAGATTTTACCACCAATGAGGATTATATGCCCTTTATTCACAGCTTGCAGCAGGGCGCGGAGAATACCCGGACGGGATATCTGAATGTTTCCGTGCTGGGCGGGAATACTGCAAATACGGAGTTCGAATTCCTCACGGGCAATACCATCGGTTTTCTGCCACAGGGCAGCGTGGCTTATCAGCAGTATGTGCAGAAGGAGACGCCTTCTCTGGCTTCGTATCTGAAGGAGCTGGATTATCATACGGTGGCAATCCATCCTTATTATGCCAGCGGCTGGGACAGGGACAGAGTCTATCCACTGCTTGGCTTTGATGAGTTTTTGTCACAGGATGATTTCGTAAATCCGAAACGGATCCGGAATTATATTTCCGATGAGAGCAGCTTTGCCAAGATTATCGAGTTATATGAGAACAAGGAAGAAGGAGAGCCGCTGTTTGTCTTCAATGTGACCATGCAGAATCACAGCGGATACGAAGAGGAATTCCATAACTTCACCCCGGACATTACGGTGGACGGCATTGATTCCAAGGCATTGTCCATGTATCTGTCTCTGGTAAAACAGACCGATTCCGCATTGCAGGGGCTGATTGATTACTTCTCTCAGGCAGATGAGGATACTATGATCGTATTCTTCGGAGATCATCAGCCCACGACGTATGTGAGCAATCCGATCTTAAGAAATAATAAAGTGGATCCGGATACTTTAACAGAAGAAGAAAATCTGTTAAAATACAAAGTACCTTATGTAATCTGGAGCAACTTTGATATTGCGGAACAGACGGGAGGAGAGACCAGTGCCAACTATCTGGCCATGGATGTGCTGGAGAACTGTGGTCTGCCGCTTCCGGCTCTTCAGAGCAGCCTGACCGGGCTTCGGGAGGAATATCCGGTGATCAGTGCAGCGGGAGTGAGAAAAGCCGACGGAACGCTTACGACCGTGAAAGAATGTGGGGAAGCATTGAACGATTATCGGAGCCTGGAGTATTATCTGCTGTTTGATTACGGAAGGTAAAAAAAGCTTGCAGGAGAGTATTTATATGAACGGCAATCAAACGACAGCAATCAGTGCAGAGCGCAAAGTGCAGAGAGGAATTTCTGCGCTTGCGTTCTTTGTGCCTGCACTGATCATGCTGGTCCTTTTTATCATACGAGGCATATATCCTTTTGGTGACCGGAGCTTTTTGTTCTCCGATATGTACCATCAGTATATGCCTTTTTTAAGTGAATTTGTGCATAAGATCAGGGCGGGAGAGGGTCTGTCTTATTCTTACAATGTAGGGATCGGATCTAATTTTCTGGCGCTGTACGTCTACTATCTGGCAAGCCCCTTTAACTGGCTGGTGCTTTTGCTGCCGGAGAACCTGATCATGGAATTTATGAGTTATCTGGTGATTTTACGGATCGGTCTGATGGGATATACGTTCAGCATTTATCTGCGGAAATCTTTCGGTGTGGCGGAGCCTGCGGTGGTGCTGTTTTCCACCTGCTATGCTCTGTCCGGTTATCTGGCGGCCTATAACTGGAATGTGATGTGGCTGGACTGCCTGATCCTGTGTCCCCTGATCCTGCTGGGACTGGAGAGACTGGTAAAAGAGGGTAAATGGGTCATGTATACGGTGACGCTGGGACTCTGCATCCTGACCAATTATTATATTTCCATTATGATCTGCATCTTCCTGGTGCTGTATTTCGGAATGTTACTGATCACGGAATATTATGTCATGACGGAGGGCAGGAGCAAAAAAGCAGGGATCGTATTCGGTAGGATCGGAAGATTTGCATTCGCATCCCTGTTGGCCGGAGGTCTGGCGGCGGTGCTGCTGATTCCGGAGGTCTGCGCGATTTTACGGACGGATTTCGGTAATTCGGATTTCCCGAGTACGTTACAGTCTTATTTTTCCGTGCTGGATATGCTGGCCAGACATTGTATGTGCGTGACCACGGAGAGAGGACTGGAGCACTGGCCTAATATTTATTGTGGTGTGGCAGTGTTTTTGCTGGTGCCCATGTATGCGTTAAATGAAAAAATATCCATTCGGAAAAGGTTCTGCAATCTGGCGCTGGCGGGATTTCTGCTGTTGAGTTTCGGAACCAATGTACTGGATTTTCTGTGGCATGGTCTGAATTATCCGGATTCCCTGCCGGCGAGACAGTCTTTTTTGTATATTTTCCTGATTCTGGTGATGTGTTACGATGCTTTCCGGAATATGGAGGGGACCTCTCCCAGGCAGATCCTGTATGGATATCTGGCAGCGGTGATATTTTTACTGTGTTGTGAGAAGTTCGTGGAGAGTGAAGATTTTGATACCGGCATAGAGATCCTGACGCTGGTATTTGTCACGATCTACGGAGTGATCCTGTATCTGTACCGGACCAGGCGGGATGAGCTGACGAGGCAGATCCTGGGGATTCTGGTGCTGGCGTGCGTAGTGGCGGAACTGAGCATCAATACATTCAATACGAGTCTCGGCACTACCGGACGAAGTGCTTATCTGGGAGACCAGGAGGATTACAAGGCGCTGTATGCCCTGGCGCAGGAGCAGGAGGGAGATGACTTCTTCCGTATCGAGAAGTTTACCCGCAAGACAAAAAATGACGGCACTCTGACCGGGTACCCTACGGCTTCGGTATTTTCTTCCACCATGAATTCCCAGGTCATGGATCTGTATAAGAAGCTTGGTATGCGGCACAGCAAGGTCTATTACGGCTATGACGGTGCAACGGCTTTCGTGGCCGCACTTTTCAATGTGGATTATATGTTCGGGGAGTCGGACAAGTATGCAAACGGTCTGTACGAAATTGTAAATAACAGTGGTGATATTTATTTATATCATTGTAAGTACACACTGCCTTTCGGTTATGTGGCTCCTGTGGACTGGGATGTCACGGAGGAGATCAGTACCGGTGTCAGAGTACAGAATCAGCTGACAGAGGAACTGGGGATTGAGGAGGCGCTGTTAGACCATGCCACCGGTGAGACCGGCGGGGACAACGTATGCATTACCGCCGACCGGGCAGGCTATTATTATGCAAGAATCAATGCCACAGGTACGAAAAAGGTACAGGTGCTGGGCGGTACCCTGGAGACACAGGATTACGGTGATCTGAAGGATGGATCGATCCTGTATCTCGGATATTTGCAAAAGGGAGAGAGCGTGACACTGACCAACGGTGACGATACGGACGAGACACCGAAGGTATCTGCGGAGGCCTATGTGCTGAATGAAGAAGTGCTGTCAGAGGCAGTGGAAATCCTGTCAAAAGAACATCTGGAAAATGTAGAGATGGACAGTACCCATATTTCGGGAACATTAAGTCTGGGAGAAGCCGGACGACTGATCCTGTCGGTACCTTATGAGAAGGGCTGGACGGTACGGGTCGATGGAAAAGAGGCAGAGCCGGAGATCTTCGGCGGAGCGCTGATGGCGTTTGATCTGGAAGCGGGAGAACATACGATTTCGATGCACTATGTACCGGAAGGACGTAACATCGGTATTCTGGTGAGCGTGGGAAGCGTGCAGATCCTTGTGGGCTGCGTACTGTGGCAGAGACGCAGCGGCAAGAGGAAAGACCTCCGGGAAGCTGATTCTTCGCAAAAGGCATCGGACGAAGCGGAAACGGAGAGCACGGAAAAGATGGAAAACGAGAATGCGGAGAACACACACACGGAGGAAAGCTCCGTGAAGGAAGAGAACGAAAATATGTAAGAAGGAGCAAGATTATGACGAAGAAGAGTATTTGTGATACCCTGCGGCGGACCTGCCTGATCCTGGCGGGATCTTTTATCATGGCAGTCAACTTAAAAAGCTTTGTCCGTACCGGAGGCTTGATCCCCGGAGGCTTCAACGGTCTGACCAGACTGATCCAGGAGATCAGTGTGCTGTTGTGGCACTGGGAGCCACCCTTCTCGGTGATCAATTTTATCCTGAATGCGGTTCCGGCGGTCATCAGCTTCAAATTCATCGGAAAAAAGTTCACGGGCTATTCCTGCCTGATGATTGTGGTAAGCGGTATCTTAACGGATATTGTGCCGTCTTTTCCCATGACGGAGGATATTCTGCTGATCTCTATTTTCGGCGGACTGATCAATGCACTGGCCATCAGCCTGTGCCTGTTCGCCGATGCTACCAGCGGCGGCACGGATTTTATTGCTATTTTTTTGTCAGAGAAATACGGTATTGATTCCTGGAACTATATTTTCGCGGGAAACGTGGTGATCCTGGGAATTGCCGGAGTTCTGTTCGGATGGGACAAGGCTCTGTACTCCATTATATTCCAATATACTTCCACCCAGGTGCTGCATGTGCTGTACAAGCGGTATCAGAAGCAGACATTGATTATCGTGACCAAGAAACCGGAGGATGTATACGAAGCCATCGCGGAGATTACACATCACGATGCCACGCTGATCAAGGGAGAAGGCTGCTATTCCAAACAGGAATGTGATGTGCTGTATTCCGTGGTAGGGCGGGATGAAGTGAATAAGGTTGTCAATGTGGTGCGGGAGACCGACCCCCAGGCATTCGTCAATATGATCCGGACGGAGAATCTGGCGGGAAGATTTTATCAGAGACCGAATGATTAAGAGTTGTAAAAAAGAGCCTGAGAGTCAGCTGCTTAACTGACACTCAGGCTTGCGTATTTTTTCGGGGAGACACCCACGGCTTTGGTGAAGGCTTTGAAGAAATTGCTGTAGTCCGTGAAACCACTGCGCTCAAAGGCTTCCATGACATTGCCGTTTTCATTTAGTACTGCCTTGGCAATACTGATGCGGCGGGCGGTGATGTATTTGTTGATCGTAGTGCCGGTGGCGGATTTGAAGATCCGGCAGATATAGGATTCACTTAAGTAAAACTGTCCCGCCAGCTGCTCCACGGTGATAGGCTGGGAGATATTCTGGTTGATGAAGCTTAGAATATCGTCCACCTGGTGGTTGTAGCGGTAGGAGCTGTCCTTGTAGTCGGCGGTGTCTGCGGGATTTTCCCCGGTGGCGGTCTGCTCTGCGTTTCGGACGAACAGGGTGTTGAGCATGACCATCAGCTCCATGAAGGCAGCGTATTCCGTGATGTCATGGGCAAAGCCCTCCGCGGAAGTAATCTTATTAATATAATAGAGGAACCGCTTCTGCTGTTCCTTATTTAACGACAGCTTATGGGAAAAGGGGGCGCTGCGGTGGGTGAAGCAAAAGCTCAGGTCCGTCTCGGGAGTGGAGATTTGTTTCATAAAGTCAGGTGCCACCGACAACACGATCCTCTCATGGACGGAATTGTCGATCTGGGTCAGTTTGTGGCTCTCATACTGATTGATAATAAAGAGATCCCCGGGGGCAATTGTATAGAAACAATTGTCGATGAGGAACTGTTTGCCGCCGCAGATGGAATAATAGATCTCATAGCAGTCATGGATATGCATGTCCATGGCTTTTTCTTCTTTGTACAAATGGGCAATGGCAAAAGTCCCGGAGGTCTTGCAATTCTCTATGGCTGTTTTACAGGAAGTAAGTTCTTCCATTCTTTTTTTCTCCTATGATTATGATCACAACGTTTAAAAAGAGCCTTGGCACAGGCGGAGCAGACATGCTATACTGATTAGGCAAACAGCTTCCTGCGTGCGAAGAACAGGCAGCAGGCGGCGAACAGACAGACACACAGTCTGGACAGAACCTGATGGCTGTAGCATGCGTTGATCTGGTCAACCAGTGCGTCGGACAGAATCAGGAAGGGATCGTCAGCTCCTGCGGAGACATAGACCCGGTTCCTCGGAAGGACCAGCGTCACATCGGCATTATGATTCAGAGTGATGTTTTCCGGTGAGAAGAAATGGCAGGGATTGTATTCCTTCCGGATCACACCGGCACTGCTTACGGTGACCGTCTTAATTCCGATCAGCTGCTCGCTATGCGGAAAGTCCAGGCGGAGTCCGGTCAGATGCCCTGCGAGGGAAGCATCCAACAGGAAAGACACCTGCATGGTATGGGGATCAAAGGTGGAAGTGATACATTTTTCCTGGGAGAAATTGCTGTCGGTATCCGTGGTATAATACAGGGAACAACTGTCTCCTTCAAACTCTTCAAAGGTGATCCGCAGATACAGGTCCGATGCGGGATGCGGGAAACAGACAAAAATTACGGCAACAAGCAGGAGGACCAGACCGCCTGCGAGATGTTTTTTAGATGGAAAATGCATGAGAAGCTCCTTACGTGCAAAAGCACAACTTTTTAATATATTTACTATAATCAATGATAATGTAAAAAAAGTAAAACCGCAAGGTATTTATGAGGAAGGACAAGAGAATGGAACAAAATGTGACAGAAAAAAGAAAAGGGGCGGATCGGGAAGATCTGGTGGTGATCCTGTTCGGGATTCTGCTCGCCTGGCTGATCTATCAGATCGTATTAAAAGAACTGCCGGAGACGCTGTCGGACTATAACGGACATACGTATGTATATCTGCCGATGTTTAACAAGACGACCTGGTTCCAGGGATGGAAGACGGTGCCTTACTGTCTGTGGCATCTGTGCGTGCTGGGACTGAACCATATCCTGAGAATTCCGCTGGAGGTATCGGCGGCATATGTGACCGGTGCGTTTCATTTATTTGCATATTTTGTTCTCTATTGGATGATCCGCAGATACACAGAGCGGTTCTGCGAGAAGGCGGGAGCCTGTAAGGCAGCAATGATCGCTTTTGGTCTGTCTGTGGCGCAGGGATTGTATTTTTACTGGCTGGATGCGGGCGGACGCTTCTTAGGCATCTATTCTATGAATCCGATCCATAATCCGACTCATATGAGTGTGAGAGGCTTCGGACTGTTATGCTTCTGCCTGGTCTATGATATCTGGGGAGCCCAGAGAGATCCGGAGTACCGGGGCGTCTTTTTCCCGGTGAAGAGAAGCCTGAAAAAATATTACGGCGTGCTGGCAGGTGTCCTGTTCCTGACGGCTATGTCGAAGCCGGTATTTGCGGAGATGTTCGTACCGGCGGTGGGTGTGATCATGCTGCACCGTCTGTTAAAACTCTGCGTGCGTAAGGATGAGAGGAAAGCCAGGTATTTTAGACACTGTGTGTATACTTTTCTGTGTGCGCTCCCTGCATTGTTTTACATATTGTTACAGTTCCTGGCGTATTTCTTCTGGGGCGGAAGCTATGCGGCAGACGGCTCCTTCATGGTGACGAAGTGGATGGAAGTCTGGAGCATGTATTCCGAGAATATTATTCTGTCGGTGGCTTTGGGAATGGCATTCCCGCTTCTGGTGATACTTTTTGATGCAGCATTTTTCGTGAAAGATGACCTGGGAATCCTGGCGGTTACCGGATATGTCATCGGTTTCCTGGAGGCGGCTCTTTTCGGAGAGGGTGGAAGCAAGCTGAGCCATGCGGACTTTTTATGGCCCATGATGTGTGGCATGATGCTGGTATGGGTAGCTGCCATGCTGCATCTCCTGGTACTGGAAAAAACACAGACAGAGCGCAGAGGTCAGAGAGTTGCGGTCAACGTATGTTTCCTGATATTCGGCTTTCATGTGCTGTGCGGACTACTCTATATCCAAAACATATTGACGGTTGGATAAAAGTTCAAAATTTGCAATGTTTTATTTAAAATATGAAAAGACTTTGAGAATCTTTTCTAGTATACTGGGATTATGCAAAGAGAGAAAGCATTTGCATGATCCCTTCTTTTTTTAGAAAAAAGTAAAAAAAGGTTGGAAATGCTTACAATGATATGCTATAATGTAAGTGCTTTCATAAAAAGGTATCATTCAATGACGGCTCGCAGGTCGTCCGTTGAGGAAAGAGAGGCGTAAGGTGGAACTTAGAACAGCAGTATCACCAAGAGATGTGAAGCATTATACCACAGAGCGTCTGAGAGAAGAGTTTCTGATCCAGAATCTGTTCGTACCCGGCGAGATCAAGCTGGTATACAGCCACATCGACAGAATCATTACAGGAGCAGCAGTACCTGTAACCCCTATCACTCTGACCGCCGGAGATGAGCTTCGTGCAGAGTATTTCTGCCAGAGAAGAGAACTGGGTGTGATCAATATCGGCGGAGCAGGTATGATTACCGTTGATGGCAAAGTGTACAAGGTAGGTTACAAGGAAGCCATGTACATAGGAATGGGCTCCAGGGAGATCATTTTCGCCAGCGAAGATGAGAAGCAGCCCGCTAAATTTTATCTGAATTCCGCTCCCGCACATAAGACTTATCCGACCGTGCTGATCAAGCCGGAAGGTACTCCCGAAGAGGGCGTAGTCATTGTAAAGGATGAGAATAAAGTAGAGCTGGGTACTCTGGAGGATGCTAACCACAGAGTTATCTGTAAGTATATCCTTCCCGGACAGGTAGAGAGCTGTCAGCTGGAAATGGGTATGACGAAGTTAGAGCCCGGCAGTGTATGGAACACCATGCCCTGTCATACACATGACAGACGTATGGAAGTATATCTGTACTTTGATATGCCTGAGGATGCATTTGTTATGCACTACATGGGTGAGCCCGATGAGACCCGCCACATCGTAATGCGTAACGAAGAGGCAGTGATCTCCCCCAGCTGGTCCATCCATTCCGGATGCGGTTCCAGAGCATACACCTTTATCTGGGGTATGGTCGGAGAGAATCAGGACTTCGACGACATGGACGGTGTCGACAACAGAGATCTGAAATAAGGTCTTTTGAAAATGCAACTTAAATAACAGTTTTTATAAAGAAAAGGAGAAAAAACAATGTCTGAATTCACTAATTTCTCACTGGAAGGTAAGGTTGCACTGGTAACCGGCGCATCTTACGGTATTGGTTTTGCTATCGCTTCCGCATACGCTGAGTGCGGTGCTACCATCTGCTTCAACGATATCAAGCAGGAGCTGGTAGACAAGGGACTTGCAGCATACGCTGAGAAAGGCATCAAGGCTCACGGCTATGTATGTGATGTTACTAACGAAGAAGCAGTTAATGCTATGGTAGCTCAGATCGAGAAGGAAGTAGGCACCATCGATATCCTGGTTAATAACGCAGGTATCATCAAGAGAATCCCTATGACCGAGATGACCGCAGATCAGTTCCGTCAGGTAATCGACGTAGACCTGAATGCACCTTTCATCGTATCTAAGGCAGTTATTCCTGCAATGATTAAGAAGGGTCACGGTAAGATCATCAACATCTGTTCCATGATGTCCGAGCTTGGTCGTGAGACCGTATCTGCATACGCAGCAGCTAAGGGCGGCTTAAAGATGCTGACCAAGAACATCTGCTCCGAGTACGGTCAGTACAACATTCAGTGTAACGGTCTTGGACCCGGTTACATCGAGACTCCTCAGACTGCACCTCTTCGTGAGATCCAGCCCGATGGCAGCAGACATCCTTTCGACCAGTTCATCTGCGCCAAGACCCCTGCTAACAGATGGTTAAAGCCCGAAGAGCTGACCGGTCCCGCTGTATTCCTTGCTTCTGAGGCATCCAATGCAGTGAACGGACACATCCTGTATGTAGATGGCGGCATCCTTGCTTACATCGGCAAGCAGCCCCAGTAGAGTCCGGGCAAAAGGAAAACAAGCGGCCGCATAGTGGACATTTGTTTTCCTTGCACGGCTCACGAGTAAGTATTCGGTGAGTTTACGAGCCGGATGTAAAGCACGAAGTGCGAATTTACGAGTGAGGAACCGTAAGGCATGAAATAAAATAAATTACCCACACCAGGTCAGTCGCAGAAGAATTTTGGCGGCTGACTGTTGTGGCGTTTGGAAAAGGAGTATCTCATGAAGATAGCTTTGATCAATGAAAACAGTCAGGCTGCCAAGAATGAAATGATCTTCTCCACTCTTAAAAAAGTAGTAGAGCCCATGGGTCATGAAGTATTCAACTACGGTATGTGCGGCGCAGAGGATCCCAATTCCCTGACCTACGTACAGAACGGTATTCTGGCAGCAGTTCTT
>DJEP01000056.1 GCA_002431915.1 Lachnospiraceae bacterium UBA5895
AATGAGCGCAGGCATGAGAAGTGCACGGATCGTGACTTACACAATATGACTGCTTGCAGGCATTATTGTGTAAGATACGAGACGTATAGGGCGGCGCCCGGACATCGGGAGGACACAAAGTGTCGTCCCGATATGCACATCACAACCCATGATTCCAAAGGAGTGAACCTATATGATACAGAAAAAGAAATTCGTTAAAACATTCCGCAACACGAAAACCGTACAGCTGGTTCTTCTGCTTTTACTGGAGACCGCCTATGTTCTGATGCTGACCCTGCATCCGGCACTCGGCACACAGCTGTTTGAAAACCGGACACTTTTCATTCTATGTACACTCTCCTGGATTCTTGCCTTATTTAATCTGGTATGGTTATTATATGATTTCTATAAATTACGCACCTTCGCCGAGGAAAGTCATGCACTGAACCGCGCAGCTTTCCTGGATCATCTGACCGGCATTCCCAACAGACACGGACTGGATGTGGTCTTCGAGACCTACGATTCCCCGGAGTCCCTGGCACATGTCGCCTGCTATATGGTCACCATCACCAACCTCAAGGAGATCAATCAGACCATGGGACATGTCGTCGGCGACCAGATGCTGAAAGATTTCTCCGGTATCTTAGAGAGCGTCGGCGATGCCTTCGGTGTGGTGGGACGTAACGGCGGTAACGAATTCTTAATGATCGTCAATCACGGTTCCCATGATACCATGGACTATTTTATCGAAAGTCTGGATCAGCAGCTGAAGGAATACAATGAGGAGCACAGCAATGCGCCCATCAAGATCCAGTATGCCTATATTTTAAACGAAGAAGCCCATGCAGAGTATTTCTCCACTCTGCTTACCGAGACATACAATAAGCTCCACGCTTAAGGAACCCGTTAACCAAGCAGTGAGACGAACGCATGAAAGATTTAAACATTTCTTACATTGCCGGTCTTGTGATCCGTGCCCAGCACAGCGACTCGGATGCCTTCGCGGAATTGTATGCCCTTACCTATAATAAAGTGTACAACTATACCAGGCATTATCTGAGGGATGACTTTCTCGCTCAGGATGCCATGCAGGAGGTCTACATACTGGCTCTGAAAAACATCGGAAAACTGAATGATCCTACTGTTTTTATTGCCTGGCTGAACCGTATCTGCTTCCATGTCTGCTACGATATGACCCAGAAGCAGCGGCCGCAGAACGACTGTCAGACCTTGAATCAGGAGATTCTCGATATCGTACAGGATCCTCATCCGGATGCCAATCCGGAACTGCATTACCAGCAAAAGGATGAATATTCCCGGCTGACGGAAGCCTTAGAACAGCTTCCTTTCAATGAAAAACAGGTTCTGATCATGCGCTACTATAACGACATGAAGCTCGAAGAGATCGCTGCCGCCATGGAGATCAGCCGCAGCAGCGTAAAACGCTATATCGCCTCCGGGCAGGAGCATCTGAAAGCCAGCATGAGAGGATAGAAAGGATAAGGATAATACAGTTATGTTTTTTCATAAAAAGAATCGTTATGAGTTGGACATGAACACTGCAAACAATGCTCTGCAGAATATCCTGTCCACCTGTAACCAGCCGGTCAATACCATTCCTTTTGACAAGCTGGTGCTTCGTAAAAAAATCAATGCAGCTTCCTATAACCGTCTGATCGTGACTACCGCTGTGGTCTTTGTACTGACTTTTCTGTCACCCTTAGTCATCGTTCCGCTCTCCGAGTTTAACGAGAAAATGTTTGCCCCCGCTCCCGCGGAGCTTACACTGGATTATGTAGAGAATAATATTTTAAGCCTTAAGTTTACCGGAGATAACATTCTCTATGACGAAGCTTTTATGGAGACGCTCTCCGGTGAGATCATCGAACCGCTCTCCGTAGACAGTACCAAAGGTGTGATCAGTTTTCCTTTCCTTACGGAGGAAGCCAATATTTATGTTCCCGTAAAGGGCGGCGAGACACTGCACCTTCTGTTTACTCCGGATAATGTTACGGGAATGACACAATAACAACAGGATGTCGATATTTCTATGCGAATACCCAGATCTTTTGCGCGGCTGCGCATTTTGTTAATTACATATTGTATAATGATCGGGTTATGTGCCTGCGGCTCCGCCACGGACAGCACTCCCGTGAATGCCCCCGCCGGAGCTTCCGCGTCAGCATCGTCCGCAGAAAGTTCCTCTGATGCGGCGTCGAATGCAGATACCTCGGCGGATACCACATCTTCCACGGAACCGGAAAGCACCACCCCTGACCTCCCCCTGCGGGATGCCACTCCTGTCTGCCTCGTCCCCAAAGCGGACGGCACACAGGTCGTATCCAATGATGTGGCTGTCATCGACTACTCCCATATGTCGGACGGCTATATCTGTGCCAACTATACCGGTACCTGCCCCAAAGTAAAACTGCGTATCACCGGACCCGACACCATCGTTTACACTTATGATCTGCACGGAAACGGCTACGAGACCTTTCCTCTGTCCTCCGGTGACGGCTATTACGATGTGACGATCTATGAGAATATCTCCGGCACGAACTACGCCACCTGCCTGTATGCGGATCTGGAAGTACAGATCACCGATTCCTTCGGTCCTTTCCTTTATCCGAACCAATACGTGAATTTCAATGCAGACAGTAAAGTAGTGGCGAAAGGACAGGAACTTGCCGAGGGAGCTTCCTCGGACCTGGAAGTGATCACCCGGATCTACGACTATATCACACAGAATATCACTTATGATTATGCAAAAGCTTCCGATCCCCCCACCGGATATACTTCCGATGTGGATTCTATCCTGACTTCCGGAACCGGTATCTGTCTGGACTATGCCGCCGTTATGGCGAGTATGCTCAGAAGCCAGCGGATCCCCACCAGACTGGAAGTCGGCTATGCCCAGGATGCCTACCATGCCTGGATCAGTGTATATACGGCGGATACGGGATGGCTGAACGGCATTATTGAATTCGACGGCAATGTATGGACACTGGTGGATCCCACCTTCGGTGCCAACACCGATGACAAGACTCTGAAAAAATTCATCGGCGACGGCAGCAATTATATTCTTCAGAAAATGTATTAGTGAAAGGGAATAAAACGAAATGAAGACTACAGAGAAAAAATTACTTTCCAATGAAGAGATCGCATCCTTCTGCAGCCAGGCTGCCATGCTGTTCCAGGCTGGAATTCCCCCTGTGGAGGGTATGGCGATCTTACAGAGCGATGCAGGGTCTCCGGAGGGAAAAGCGATCTTTGATGAGATTCTCACCGTCTGCAGACAGGGCGAGAGCTTCCACAAGGCTCTGGAATCTACCAATGTGTTCCCGGACTACTGTCTGCATATGATTGCGTTGGGCGAAGAATCCGGTAATCTGGATGTCTGTATGCTTTCTCTGGCGGATTACTACGAGAAGGAAGAAGCCATCTCTCACAGCATCCGGGATGCCGTGACCTATCCTTTTATTATGATTGCCATGATGGCTGCCGTCATTGTGGTACTGGTCAGCCGCGTTATGCCGATCTTTGAGCAGGTCTATGTGGAACTGGGCAGTGAGATGACCGGATTTGCCGCTTCCCTTTTGCGGGTGGGCAATCATCTGAACCGCTATTCCTTTGTATTTGTAAGTATTTTATGTATGTTGCTTCTGTTATATCTGTTCGCCACCAGAACCCAGACCGGTAAACGTGTCACCGCCCGGTTCTTAAACTGGTTCCCCCTGACGAGAAATTTTTATGAAAGTGTTGCCTGTGAGCGTTTCGCCAGCGGTATGGCACTGACCTTAAGCAGCGGCATGGATACCTACTCCAGTCTCGACATGGTCGCTTCCCTGGTAGGCAACGAGAAAATGAAGCAAAAGATTCTAAGCTGCAAGGAAGCCATAAATGCCGGTGCTAATTTTGCGGAAGCCCTGACCGGTGCCGGTATTTTCAATCATCTCTATTCCCAGATGGTATCCGTTGGTTTCCGCAGCGGTAACGTAGATGTCGTGCTCAAAAAAATTGCCGACCGCTACGAAGAGAATACCAACCGTAAACTGCAGTCCATCATCGCTGTCTTAGAGCCCACACTGGTCATCATTCTCTCCGTTATTGTGGGATTGATTCTGTTATCGGTTATCCTGCCCCTGATGGGTATTATGACCAGTATCGGATAGGAGCGCTGCTTATGAATCGTTTTGAACAAAAAAACCGGTCTCTCTGGCAGAAGCTGATCTACCTGCTTCCGATCCTTGCATTCATAGTGCTATTTGTTCTTTTTCTGCAGGGCATCGGATCGGTCAGCGAATCTACCTTAAGCAAACAACAGGAAAGTCTGGAGACGGCACTGGAGCGAAGCATCTCCCAGTGCTACGCCGTGGAGGGCTGTTATCCTCCCTCCCTGGAATATCTGAAACAGCATTACGGCTTGTTATATGATGAGGACAGCTTCTTCATTGACTACGAATACTATGGCAGCAACCTTCTGCCGGAGGTCACGGTACTCCGCAGAACCGGTGCCCGTTAAAGGAGTTCTGACATATGAACCATAAGACACAGGAAAAACATTTTATTGTGGATATCTTGTTCGTTTTGGCGCTGTTCGGTGTATTTGCCGTCTCCGCCCTGGCTCTCGTCACTATCGGAGCAGATGTCTACCAGCATACGGTGGAAGATATGGACGTGAACTATGACAGCCGGACTGCAGTATCCTATATTATGGAAAAGGTACGTCAGAACGATACCGCAGACAGCATCTCCTTAACCACATTAGAGGATGTTCCGGCACTCTGTATGCTTTCTGAGATCGATGAAGATACTTATTGCACTTATCTCTATTATTATGGGGGACATCTGAAGGAACTCTTCATGCGACAGGGCACTTCCCTCGGCGGACAGCTCCTGCCTGCCGGTACGGATATTTTGGAACTGACGGATCTTACCTTTTCCTATGCTGGCGACGATCTGATCCGGGTCTGTTTGCAGACGCCCTCCCGGGAGACCCATACCTTTTACATTCATGTACATTGCGGTACTACGGAATAGAAGAATAGAATGACGGAAAGGATTCGGAATTTATCATGAAACACTCCAGATCCAGTTTATTTTTAATGGAAATGATCATAGCGATCCTGTTTTTCTCCCTTGCCAGTGCTGTCTGTATTCAGCTGTTTGCCAAATCACATCTGCTGAGCACACAGACGGTCAACAAAAATCACGCCGTTATCTGGGCACAAAATCTGGCGGAATCTTATCTGGCTGCGGAGGGCGACCTTGATGCCATGCAGGATCTGTTCTCCCCTTCACAACAGACAGCGGAAAATACCATGACCCTGTACTTCGACAGTCAGTGGAATCTGTGTTCCTCCGGTGACAACGCTGATTTTTCAGCCGAGCTTACACATACCCCGGATCCGGGAACCGGCATTATGGAAGCGCAGATCAGCATCAGAGAGATTTCTTCCCCCGATTCTCCCATTTATACGCTTTCTGTCATGCACCACGCAGCAGAAAGGAGGGGCTTACATGAGTAATTTTTCTAAGAAAAAACAATTCGGCATGAATATCGGATCTGCTTCTATCCTGCTGGTATTCGTAATCCTGTGTCTGGTATCCTTTGCGGTGCTGTCCATCGTCAGCGCCAACGCCGACAGTAAGCTAAGCAACCGGGTACTGGAACGTACCACCGCCTATTATGATGCCTGCAATCAGGCCGAACAGTCGTTAGCCGGGATGGACAAGACATTACAGCGTATCTATGCTTCCTCAGACAGTGAAGATGCCTATTTCGCTTCTGTGGGTCATGGGAAGTCCTATGTGATCCCCATCTCCGATCTGCAATCCCTGCAGGTGACCATCGAGATCCTCTATCCCCAGACCGATGAGGATACCTTCTACCGCATCACCGCCTGGCAGGTACTGAATGTCGATGAATTACAATAACCGAAATTACAATACTGAAATTACAATAACTACTGAATTTAGGACAAAAAAACTCCCCGGGTTAATTCCCGGGGAGCTTTATTTTACTGATTATCAGCTTCGGTTCCTACTTCTACAGTTTCTGCTTCTGCGCTGGCATCTGCATTCTCTGCATCCAGATCGGTTCCATCACTCAGATTCAACTCTGCATCGTCACCGTACATATCACCACTGAAATCAATGGTCTCTACGGCATCGGTGCTCAGTCTGGTGTTACGATATCTCTTCATACCGGTTCCTACAGGAATCAGCTTACCGATGATAACGTTCTCCTTCAGACCGATCAGCTTATCTTCCTTACCCTTGATGGCAGCTTCGGTCAGGACCTTGGTGGTCTCCTGGAAGGATGCTGCTGACAGGAAAGATTCGGTTGCCAGTGCTGCCTTGGTAATACCCAGGATGATACGCTTGCCTTCTGCGGGCTCTTTGCCTTCTGCAATCAGCTTCTCGTTCATCTCTTCGAAATCCAGGACATCTACCAGGGTTCCGGGCAGGAACTCGGTATCTCCGTTATTCTCGATGCGGACCTTCTTCAGCATCTGACGTACCAGGACTTCGATATGCTTATCGGCAATATCTACACCCTGTAAACGGTATACACGCTGTACTTCACGCAGCATGTAATCCTGTACGGCACGGATTCCCTTGATCTTCAGCAGATCGTGAGGGTTTACGCTACCTTCGGTCAGTTCATCACCAGCCTCCAGTACCTGTCCGTCTACTACCTTGATACGGGAACCGTAAGGAATCAGATATGCCTTAGATTCACCGGTCTCTTCATTTGTGATCACAACTTCACGCTTTTTCTTGGTATCACGGATCTCCGCCTTACCGCCGAATTCAGCGATGATTGCAAGTCCCTTAGGCTTTCTGGCCTCGAACAGCTCCTCGACACGGGGAAGACCCTGTGTGATATCGTCACCTGCGACACCACCACTGTGGAAGGTTCTCATGGTCAGCTGGGTACCGGGCTCACCGATAGACTGTGCAGCGATAATACCGACTGCTTCACCTACCTGTACAGCTTCACCGGTTGCCATGTTGGCACCGTAACATTTTGCACAGATACCAACGTGGGAACGGCAGGTTAAGATCGTACGGATCTTCACTTCCTCAATGGGCTCACCCTGTGCATTTACGCCAACGCTTAAGATCTTGGCTGCACGGCTGGGGGTGATCATGTGGTTGTGTTTCACGATCATGTTACCGTCTTTATCGTAAATATCCTCGCAGGAATATCTTCCTGTGATTCTGTCTTTCAGACCTTCAATGGTCTCTTTACCATCCATGAATGCTTTGACTACCATACCGGGGATCTCTGCCTGACCCTCGCAGCAGTCTACCTCACGGATAGAGAGCTCCTGAGATACGTCAACCATTCGTCTGGTCAGATAACCGGAGTCTGCGGTACGCAGAGCGGTATCGGACATACCTTTTCGTGCACCATGTGCGGACATGAAGTACTCCAGTACGTCCAGACCTTCACGGAAGTTTGACTTAATGGGCAGCTCGATGGTTCTACCTGTGGTATCTGCCATCAGTCCACGCATACCTGCCAGCTGTTTGATCTGCTGACTGGAACCACGCGCACCGGAGTCTGCCATCATGAAGATGTTATTGTATTTATCCAGACCGGACAGCAGTACGTCGGTCAGCTCTTTATCGGTCTCGTTCCAGGTCTCTACAACGGCACGATAACGCTCTTCCTCGGTGATCAGACCACGTCTGAAGTTGCTTGCGATCTTGTCTACGGTAGCCTGTGCGGCTGCCAGCATTTCACCCTTCTTCTCAGGGACGGTCATATCGGAGATGGATACGGTCATAGCTGCTCTGGTAGAGTACTTGTAACCGATTGCCTTAACATCATCCAGTACTTCTGCAGTCTTGGATGCTCCGTGAGTATTGATAACCTTCTCCAGGATCTGCTTCAGCTGCTTCTTGCCTACATGGAAGTCTACTTCCAGTTTCATGAAGTTCTCGGGATCGCTTCTGTCTATGAATCCCAGATCCTGAGGCAGGATCTCATTGAAGATAAATCTTCCCAAAGTGGACTCTACCGTACCGGTAATCGTCTCACCTGCTGCATTTACCTTGCTCATGCGGACATGAATGCGGGAATGCAGTGTCAATGCCTGGTTCTCATATGCCAGAATTGCTTCGTTTACACTCTTGAAGTACTTGCCTTCACCGATAGAACCGGGTCTCTCCTGGGTCAGATAGTAGATACCGAGTACCATATCCTGGGAAGGAACGGCTACAGGACCACCATCGGAAGGCTTCAGCAAGTTGTTGGGAGACAGCAGCAGGAAACGACACTCTGCCTGTGCCTCCTGGGACAGAGGAAGATGTACTGCCATCTGGTCTCCATCGAAGTCCGCGTTGAATGCGGTACATACCAGGGGATGCAGCTTGATGGCCTTACCTTCTACCAGGATGGGCTCAAATGCCTGAATACCAAGTCTGTGCAATGTCGGTGCACGGTTCAGCATAACAGGATGTTCCTTGATAACCTCTTCCAGCACATCCCATACCTGGGTATCCAGTCTCTCTACCAGCTTCTTGGCGTTCTTGATGTTCTGGCTGATTCCCTTGGCTACCAGCTCTTTCATTACGAAAGGCTTAAACAGCTCGATAGCCATTTCCTTGGGCAGACCACACTGATAAATCTTCAGTTCCGGTCCTACGACGATAACGGAACGTCCGGAGTAGTCTACACGCTTGCCTAACAGGTTCTGACGGAAACGACCGGTCTTACCTTTTAACATATCGGACAGAGACTTCAGCGCTCTGTTACCGGGACCGGTAACAGGACGTCCGCGCCTGCCGTTATCGATCAGAGCATCTACAGCTTCCTGCAGCATTCTCTTCTCGTTACGAACGATAATATCAGGAGCACCTAACTCCAACAGTCTCTTCAGACGGTTATTACGGTTGATGATTCTTCTGTACAGATCATTCAGGTCGGAGGTTGCGAAACGTCCGCCATCCAGCTGTACCATAGGACGAAGATCGGGCGGGATCACGGGGATCACATCCATGATCATCCATTCGGGCTTATTGCCGGACTCACGGAAAGCTTCCACGACTTCCAGTCTCTTAATGATGCGGGCACGCTTCTGACCGGAAGATTCCTTCAGTCCGGTCTTCAGTTCCTCTGCATCCTTCTCCAGGTCAATGGCCTGCAGCAGCTCTTTGATAGCTTCTGCACCCATACCTACACGGAACTTGTTGCCCCAGGTCTCTCTTGCATCCTGATATTCCTTCTCGGACAGCACTGCCTTGTACTCAAGGTTGGTGGTTCCCGGATCCAGAACGATATAGGAAGCGAAGTACAGAACCTTCTCCAGGATTCTGGGAGACAGATCCAGGATCAGACCCATACGGCTGGGGATACCTTTGAAATACCAGATATGGGATACCGGAGCAGCAAGCTCGATATGACCCATACGCTCTCTACGAACGCTGGCCTTGGTAACTTCTACGCCACAACGATCGCAGACAACGCCCTTATATCTGATCTTTTTATATTTACCGCAATGACATTCCCAGTCCTTGCTGGGTCCGAAAATTCTCTCACAGAACAGACCGTCTCTCTCGGGCTTCAGTGTTCTGTAGTTGATTGTCTCCGGCTTTAATACCTCTCCATGGGACCACTCCCGGATTTTCTCCGGGGAAGCTAATCCGATCTTGATGGAATCAAATGTCATAGGCTGGTAGGTTGTTTCATTTTTTGTTTCTGACATTAATGGCACTCCCTTCTATACAAACTATACAAAGCATTAAAATTCATCATCACTGCCGTCAAAGCTCTCATCGGTGTAATCGTCGTCAACGTAATCGTCGTCTTCGGAGTTCACCAGTTCACCGTTATCATCGAATTCCTGTGACTGATAGCCCATCTCGCCAAGGGAGTTCTTATCGTAATCGTCATCATACTTACGATCACCTTCCATCTCATAACGGTAATCGGTATCACCGTAATCAACGGTCTCCATGATCTCAACCTCGGTATGATCCTCACGCAGCACTCTGACATCCAGACCCAGTGCCTGCAGTTCCTTCAGCAGAACCTTAAAGGACTCGGGGATACCGGGCTCAGGGATATTGTCTCCCTTGATGATCGCTTCGTAAGTCTTCACACGTCCTACAACATCATCGGACTTCACAGTCAGAATCTCCTGCAGGGTGTAGGATGCACCATACGCCTCCAGTGCCCATACTTCCATCTCTCCGAAACGCTGTCCGCCGAACTGGGCTTTACCACCCAGAGGCTGCTGTGTTACCAGGGAGTACGGTCCGGTAGAACGCGCATGGATCTTATCATCTACCAGATGATGCAGTTTCAGGTAATGCATGTGTCCGATGGTTACAGGACCGTCGAAGTATTCGCCGGTTCTACCGTCGCGCAGACGTACCTTACCGTCTCTGGAAATGGGAACTCCCTTCCATACGGATCTGTGGTCTCTGTTCTCGGACAGATACTGCATAACTTCAGGGAGAAGCTCCTCACCGTGCTTGCTGGTGAAGGTCTCTCCGGCCCAGGGCTTGCCGTCTGCGGTAGTCTCCTGACCCTTTTCCTTCCACTCTGCACTCTCTGCATCGTCGAAAGGAAGATTTACATAATCGTTGGCAAGATCCAACGTATCCATAATGTCTTTCTCGTTTGCGCCATCGAAGACAGGTGTTGCCACGTTGAAGCCCAGCGCCTTGGCAGCCAGGGAAAGGTGGATCTCCAGGACCTGTCCGATATTCATACGGGAAGGCACACCCAGAGGATTCAGCACGATGTCCAGAGGACGTCCGTTGGGCAGATAAGGCATATCTTCTACCGGAAGCACACGGGATACGACACCCTTGTTACCGTGACGACCTGCCATCTTATCACCTACGGAGATCTTTCTCTTCTGTGCAATATAGATACGGACTGCCTGATTTACTCCGGGAGCCAGCTCATCGCTGTTCTCACGGGTAAATACCTTGGCATCCACTACGATACCGTATTCACCGTGAGGTACCTTTAAGGAGGTATCTCTTACTTCTCTTGCCTTCTCACCGAAGATCGCACGTAACAGTCTCTCTTCAGCAGTCAGCTCGGTCTCTCCCTTAGGAGTAACCTTACCTACCAGAATATCTCCGGCACGAACTTCTGCACCGATACGGATGATACCTCTGTCATCCAGATCCTTCAGCGCATCATCACCGACACCGGGAACATCACGGGTGATCTCCTCGGGGCCTAACTTGGTGTCACGTGCTTCTGCCTCATACTCCTCGATATGAACGGAAGTATAAACATCATCACGTACCAGTCTCTCACTTAACAGAACAGCATCCTCGTAGTTGTAACCTTCCCAGGTCATGAAACCGATCAGAGGGTTCTTACCCAGAGCCAGCTCACCCTGTGAAGTGGAAGGACCGTCTGCAATGACCTGACCTGCCGCTACATGATCGCCCTTGAATACGATGGGCTTCTGATTGTAGCAGTTGGACTGGTTACTGCGGGAGAACTTGGTCAGATGGATTTCTGCCTTCTCACCGTCATCATAAGCGATACGAATGGTCTTGGAAGATACATAAGTAATGGTTCCGGGCTTTTTAGCCACAACGCAGACACCGGAGTCAACCGCTGTCTTTACTTCCATACCGGTACCTACTACAGGTGCCTCGGTGCTTAACAGAGGTACGGCCTGACGCTGCATGTTGGATCCCATCAGCGCACGGTTCGCATCATCATTCTGCAGGAAAGGAATCAGTGCGGTAGCCACAGAGAATACCATTCTCGGGGATACATCCATGTAATCGAACATAGCCTTGGGATATTCCTGGGTCTCTTCGCGGTAACGACCGGATACGGAATTTCTCACGAAATGTCCTTCTGCATCCAGTGCTTCGTTCGCCTGTGCTACATGGTAATTATCTTCTTCGTCCGCAGTCATATAGACTACTTCATCGGTAACGCGGGGGTTCCCCGGATCGGACTTATCGATCTTACGGTAAGGAGCCTCTACGAAACCATATTCATTAATTCTTGCATAACTTGCAAGAGAGTTGATCAGACCGATGTTAGGACCTTCGGGAGTCTCGATAGGGCACATTCTTCCGTAATGGGAGTAATGTACATCTCGAACCTCGAATCCGGCACGATCTCTGGACAGACCGCCGGGACCCAGTGCAGACAGACGTCTCTTGTGGGTCAGCTCACCCAGAGGGTTATTCTGGTCCATGAACTGAGACAGCTGGGAAGATCCGAAGAACTCCTTCACTGCTGCGGTCACAGGCTTGATATTGATAAGAGACTGGGGAGAGATCTCCTCAGCATCATGAGTAGTCATACGCTCACGTACCACTCTCTCCATTCTGGACAGACCGATACGATACTGGTTCTGTAGCAATTCACCTACCGCACGGATACGTCTGTTGCCCAGATGGTCGATATCGTCATCGTTGCCCAGACCATACTCCAGATGCATATTATAGTTGATGGAAGCTAAGATATCTTCCTTGGTAATATGCTTGGGTACCAGTTCATGTACGTTCTTCTTGATTGCCTCTGCGAGCTTCTCGGGATTCTCACCGAACTCCTCAAGGATCTTCGCCAGAACGGGATAATATACCAGTTCATGGATACCGAAATCTCTGGGATTGCAGTCTACGTAATGGGTCAGGTCTACCATCAGGTTAGACAGTACTTTTACATTTTTCTCTTCTGTCTGAATATATACGAAGGGAACTGCGCTGTTCTGAATGGTATCAGCCAGTTCTGCAGTCACCTTGTTGCCTGCGGATGCGATCACTTCACCGGTGGAAGGATCTACTACATCTGCAGCCAGGATCTGATGACGAATACGATTCTTCAGAGCTAATTTTTTATTAAATTTATATCTTCCGACTTTGGCTAAATCATATCTTCTGGGGTCGAAGAACATAGCATTGATCAGACTCTCTGCGCTCTCAACACTTAAAGGCTCACCGGGACGGATCTTTTTGTATAACTCTAACAGACCCTCCTGATAATTCTCAGCAGTGTCCTTGGTAAAGCTTGCCTCGATCTTAGGCTCATCGCCAAACAGCTCACGGATCTCATCATTCGTACCGATGCCCAATGCACGGATCAATACAGTGATGGGAACCTTACGGGTTCTGTCCACACGTACATAGAATACATCGTTGGAATCGGTCTCATACTCCAGCCATGCACCACGGTTCGGGATCACGGTGCAGGAGAAGAGCTTCTTACCGATCTTATCATGTCCGATTCCGTAGTAGATGCCGGGAGAACGAACCAACTGGCTGACGATAACACGCTCTGCGCCATTTACCACAAATGTTCCTGTATCGGTCATCAGAGGAAGATTGCCCATGAAGATCTCGTGCTCACTGATCTCTTCCTTCTCCTTGTTATAAAGGCGAACCTTAACCTTAAGAGGTGCCTCGTAGGTAGCATCTCTCTCTTTACACTCTTCGATAGAATACTTCACGTCGTCCTTGCAGAGTTCAAAATCCACAAATTCCAGACTCAAAGCGCCGCTGTAGTCAGCGATCGGAGAGATGTCGTCAAAGACTTCCTTCAAGCCTTCGTCTAAAAACCACTGATAGGAGTCCTTCTGGACCTCGATCAGATTGGGCATCTCTAAAACCTCTTCTTGTCTTGAATAACTCATACGCATAACCTTGGAACCGGCAATCGGACGTATTCTGTTCTTTTCCATTGACATTTCACCCCGTTCTTTCAGATTTAAAGCCTATTTTGCGTCGGCAACAATGCAGTATATATAAACGTCAAATTTTATGCATGACAAATAAGCATAGCACCGCACAATAGTGCACTATCCATAATAGCACAATGATGGAAATACGTCAAGGAAATATTTTGAATATTTTTGAAAAAATGATAACTATTCAGAGCCATGCAAAACTGCATTCTGCGAATGCTTGCATTCATGCAGATATGCAGTTTTATATGGCGAAGTAACCACATGAGCAAAAAGGAAGCCTCGTAGAGGCGATTTTGCGAAGGGGGTTCTGAATAGTTACAAATAATGAATAATTTAGAAAATACAAATAAGAAAGAACCATGCACCGGCAGGTGCCGGCACATGGTCCGTCATATACTGGTTAAAAATTACTTCAGAGTAACCTTTGCGCCAACTTCCTCAAGCTTCTTCTTGATGTCCTCAGCTTCTTCCTTAGAAGCGCCTTCCTTAACAACCTTAGGAGCTCCGTCAACTACGTCCTTAGCTTCCTTCAGACCCAGACCGGTTACTTCACGAACAACCTTGATAACCTTAACCTTCTCAGCGCCAACCTCGGTCAGCTCTACGTCGAACTCGGTCTTCTCTTCTGCTGCTTCAGCAGGACCAGCTGCTGCTACAACAACGCCAGCTGCTGCAGATACGCCGAACTCCTCCTCGCAAGCCTTTACGAGATCATTTAACTCTAATACAGATAACTCTTTGATAGCATCGATTAATTCCTGTGCTGTTAACTTAGCCATTTTAATTTCCTCCATTTGAAATATTTTGATTAATTGTCAATTAGTTGCAACTATTATTCAGCTGCGGGTGCTTCTTCAGCGGGTACTGCTGCTTCACAAGCTGCTGCGCCGCCTTTTTCAGCCAGCTGATTCATAACACGTGCAAAATTGGTGATAGGACTCTGTAAGCTGCCAAGCAGTTTGGAGATGAGTACGTCTCTGGAAGGGATGTTAGCGATTGCAGCCATACCCTTAGCATCATAAACGGTACCTTCTACCACACCGGCCTTGATCTCAAGCTTATCAGCAGTCTTAGCGAACTGAGCCAGTACTCTTGCGGGAGCAGTTGCATCCTCGGTAGAGTAAGCCATTGCGCTGGGTCCTTCCAGATACTCGGACAGACCTTCGAACTGTGTACCCTTGAACGCGAAGTTCATCATGGTGTTCTTGTAAACCTTGTAGGTAACTCCTGCCTCACGTAAGTTCTTACGTAACTGGGTATCCTGCTCAACAGTAAGTCCACGGTAGTCTACCAGAACTACAGACTGGGCATCCTTGATACCAGCAGAAATCTCTTCTACTACAGGCTGTTTTAATTCAACTTTTGCCATTTCTTTACCTCCTTATAGATTTTGTGCCGATAAGAAGAATATAAATAGAATCCTGCTCGTAGGATTCTACGCCTGCGGCGAATCGCTTTAGCGATATATTTCACTTCGCCGCAGTGCGATCCTCGCGGAGCGTTTTGCTTTATAGGATAAGATCCTATAAAGTAAAAAAATCTCTCTGAAGACACAGAGAGATGACATAATCATACTTATCTCCTCGGCAGGACTTACGCACGGTCTCCCTTGCACCTGCTGTCTTCGGCATGGTTTTACAACCTCAGATAGGATAGCATAGGAGACCGTGCTTGTCAAGGATTATTTAATAATTTTCTGCATGAATTTCAAAATAACTCTGGGGATGGTTGCATACGGGACATACTTCCGGTGCTTTGGTACCTACCACGATGTGTCCGCAGTTTCTGCACTCCCATACTTTTACTTCACTCTTCTCGAATACCTTTGCGGTCTCCACATTGTTCAGAAGCTCACGGTATCTGTCCTCATGATGTTTCTCGATCTCGCCTACCATGCGGAATTTCTTTGCCAGCTCGGGGAATCCTTCGTTCTCTGCGGTTACAGCAAAATCTTCATACATATCGGTCCACTCGAAATTCTCTCCGTCGGCTGCCGCCGCAAGGTTCGCCCTGGTATCGCCGATGCCGTTCAATTCCCTGAACCACATTTTGGCATGCTCTTTTTCATTATCCGCGGTCTTTGAGAAAATAGCCGCGATCTGCTCGTATCCTTCCTTTTTGGCTACGGAAGAAAAATAAGTGTATTTATTGCGCGCCTGAGATTCTCCGGCAAATGCCGCCTGGAGATTCTTTTCCGTCTGGGTTCCCTGGTATTTGTTCATAGCGGTTTCTCCTTCTCTTTTTTGTGTAATATACCCTTTTGAGGTAACCTTTATTCTAAAGCACACGATTTCGATTTCTCCGTTCTTCGAACTCTCGAAACCGTAAGTGTATTTTATCACAAGAGCCGCCTCACTGTAAACAGTGAAGCGGCTTTTAAGCATTCGTTATCTAATTAGATTAGAGATCAGATTAGAACTTTGCAACGCTGACCTTAACGCCAGGTCCCATAGTACTGGTCAGGGTGATGCTTCTCAGATACTGACCCTTTAATGCGCTGGGCTTAGCCTTTACGATAGCGTCCATAAGTGCATTGAAGTTCTCCTGCAGAGCTTCCTCAGAGAAAGAAGCCTTACCAACGGGAACATGCACGATGTTAGTCTTGTCAAGTCTGTACTCGATCTTACCGGCTTTGATATCGTTAACTGCCTTGGTTACATCCATGGTTACGGTACCAGCCTTGGGGTTAGGCATTAAGCCCTTAGGTCCGAGAACCTTACCAAGACGACCTACAACACCCATCATATCAGGGGTTGCTACTACAACGTCGAAGTCCAGCCATCCTTCGTTCTGGATCTTCGGGATCAGCTCCTCACCGCCAACATAATCAGCGCCTGCTGCCTCAGCCTCGTTGATCTTATCGCCCTTTGCGAATACCAGAACTTTTACAGTCTTACCAGTTCCGTTCGGCAGTACAACTGCGCCACGGATCTGCTGCTCAGCGTGACGTCCGTCACAACCGGTTCTGATGTGAACTTCGATGGTCTCATCGAATTTAGCAATTGCAGTTTTCTTAACCAGAGCGATAGCTTCGCCAGGCTCATAGAATGTAGCACGATCTACCAACTTGGCAGCTTCGGTATATTTCTTACCATGTTTCATTGTTTTACCTCCTAGGTTCCAGCGGCAATATTTTATTCATTGCCTCCCAAATATTTATAAGTTACTCCTCAACAACAATACCCATGCTGCGTGCAGTACCAGCGATCATGCTCATAGCTGCTTCCAGGCTTGCTGCATTCAGATCCGGCATCTTCATCTCAGCGATTTCCTGAACCTTAGC
>DJEP01000031.1 GCA_002431915.1 Lachnospiraceae bacterium UBA5895
CCCGAAGAGACTGCCTGCGAAGAAGTTATCAAGGCTGTTGCAGAAGCAGGTTACACTAAGGTCATTCTTCGTCCCCTGATGGTAGTGGCAGGTGACCATGCCAACAATGATATGGCAGGCGAGGATGAGGATTCCTGGTTAAGCCAGTTCAACGCTTCCGGTAAGTTTGACAGCGTGGATACCCAGATCGCAGGCTTAGGCGAGATCAAGGCTATCCAGGATCTGTATGTAGCACATACCGCAGCAGCAATGGCTGAGAAATAATTAAGAATTAAAATAAGGACTAAAACAAGTAATGAAAGCAAAGACATTGATGAACAAAATTCTTGTAACAGGCAGCCTGACCGTCTGTCTGTTACTGACCGGATGCGGTGCAAACGCACAGAACACAGCATCGGCAGAGAGCACTATCGCTGCCGCACAGGAAAGTACCGTGGCACAGACAGAAAGCACGGAAGCAGTGGAAACTGTCAGCACGGAGACTGCCAAGGACGAAGCACAGCTTCCCGACGGTGTCTATACCGCAGAATTTTCCACCGACAGTTCCATGTTCCATGTCAGTGAAGCCTGTGACGGCAAGGGAACCCTGACGGTAAAGGATGGCGTTATGACCATTCATATCTCCTTAGGTTCCAAGAAGATACTGAATCTCTATCCGGGTCTGGCGGAAGATGCGGCAAAAGATGGCGCAGTACTGCTTCAGCCCACCACGGATACCGTAACTTACAGTGACGGCATGACGGAAGAGGTCTATGGATTCGATGTTCCCGTACCCGCCATCGGGGAAGAATTCGATCTGGCGCTGATCGGTACCAAGGGAAAATGGTACGATCATAAAGTCGTAGTATCCGATCCGGTGGCAGAGAACAGCGAGGGTGGTGCAGATGCTTTTGATCTGAGTACCGTAGAAGACGGCAGCTACACCATCGAACTGACCATGGAGGGCGGAAGCGGCAGAGCCGGCATCCAGTCCCCCGCGCAGATCACGGTAGCTGACGGAGTGGTAACGGCGACTTTGGAATGGAGCAGCCCAAACTATGACTATATGCTGGTGGACGGTGAAAAATATCTGCCGGTAAACACAGAGGGTAATTCCGTATTTGAAGTACCGGTGGAAGCACTGGATGCACCGCTTAACATGATCGGTGATACCGTGGCAATGAGCACCCCTCACGAGGTGGAGTATACTGTAACTTTCCATTCTGAGACACTGCAGAGTGCAGAGAACGGCAAGTAATACAAACAATAGGAAGAATTCTTATGTCAGGAAGAAAAGGAAGTAAATGGGAAAAACAGATCCTGTGTCTGCTTCTGATGGGACTGCTGGGGCTTAACGGCTGCGGCAGTCCTTCTTCTGCTTCTATGGAAACATCGAAAGCGGCATCGGAGGATGTAAACACGGCAGAGAATCCGCAGGGAGAACAGCCGGAATTAGTTAGAACAGGCAGCATGGAGCTGCAATATGCGGAAAATTTTGCAGTGGATTATTATGAGGGCGGCTATAAAATGCTGACCACGCTGCCGGATACGAAAAAGTATCTGCTGGTACCGGAAGGACAGAGCGTTCCCGCAAATCTGGAGGAAGATATCTGCATTTTACAGGAGCCGCTTCAGAACATTTATCTGGTGGCCACGGGGGTGATGGATATGTTTGCCTCCGTGGATGCGGTGGACCAGATCCGTTTTTCCGGGCAGAAGCAGGAGAACTGGTACATTCAGAAAGCGAAGGATGCCATGGCGGCAGGGGACATGGTCTATGCCGGAAAATACAGCAAACCGGATTATGAATTACTGGTGTCCGAAGGGTGTGATCTGGCAATCGAGAACCGGATGATCACACACTCCCCGGAGGTGGTGGAAATGCTTCAAAGCTTTGACATCCCGGTAATGATCGAATATTCCAGCTATGAACAGCATCCTTTGGGAAAAGTGGAATGGGTAAAATTTTTCGGAGCCCTGACCGGCAGGGAAGCGGAGGCACAAGCCGTTTTTGCGGAGCAGACAAAGATTCTGGAAAAGGTAGAAAGCGGAGAAAAAACAGGGAAAACCATAGCATTTTTCTATGTGACTTCCAACGGTCTGATCCAGGTAAGACAGAGTACGGATTATATTCCGAAGCTGATCGAACTGGCAGGAGGAAGATACATTTTTGAGGATCTGGAGGACAGTGGAAGCGGACGCTCCACGCTGAATATGCAAGTCGAAGATTTCTATGCCGGGGCAAGGGATGCGGACATCCTGATCTACAACAGCTCGATTGACGGTGGAGTGACTACGGTGGACGAGCTGATCGGCAAATGCAATATTTTGAAAGATTTCAAAGCGGTACAGGAAGGGCAGGTGTATTGCACCACCAATGATATGTACCAGCAGTCCATGGCAATCGGGTATTTATTGCAGGATATGCATACGGTATTGACGGAAGGCGATACCGGAGAACTGCGCTATCTGTTCCCGTTACAGTAGAAAATAGGGAAAACTGATAAATCGGAAACAGAGCGTAAGATTATGAATTGTACAAAGAGGAGAAGAAGATGCAGCAGCGCAGGAAAATAAGATATCTCATAGCGTTTGTCCTATTGACAGCAGGCATTCTCGTGCTGTTGCTTTGCAATATAGGGATCGGAACGGTGAAGATTCCCTTAACAGAGATACTGATTACAGGAAGAACACAGGAAGGCATGAATGCCAGGATCCTGTGGGAGATCCGTTTGCCCCGGACGCTGGCAGCGGGGATTCTGGGCGGAGCGCTGGCACTGGCCGGATATCTGCTTCAGACCTTTTTTCATAATCCCATAGCAGGACCTTTCGTTTTGGGAATCTCTTCCGGGGCGAAGATGGTAGTGGCGCTGGTAATGGTATTTCTGCTGGGGAATACGATCCGGGTCAGCTCCGGACTGCTGATACTGGCAGCATTTTTAGGAGCCATGCTGTCCATGGGATTCGTGCTCCTCATGGCGAGAAAGGTAGACAGTATGTCCATGCTGGTGGTCAGTGGTGTGATGATCGGTTATATCTGTTCCGCCATCACGGAACTGGTGGTGACTTTCGCGGAGGATGCGGATATCGTGAACCTCCACAACTGGTCCAGAGGCAGCTTTTCCGGAATGACCTGGGACAATGTGAAAGTGATGAGTATCGTGGTGGCAGTGACTTTTCTGCTGGTGATTCTGCTGGCGAAACCGCTGGAAGCCTACCGGCTGGGGGAGACTTATGCACAGAATCTGGGAGTGAATATCCGGACTCTGCGGATCCTGCTGGTGGTATTGTCCAGCGTGCTTTCGGCATGCATCGTGGCATTTGCCGGACCCATCTCTTTTGTGGGGATCGCTGTGCCGCAGCTGATCCGTAAATTATTCGGAACTACAAAGCCGCTACTTATGATACCTGCATGTTTCCTGGGAGGCAGTGTGTTCTGCCTGTTCTGCGATCTGTTAGCCAGAACATGGATGGCACCCACGGAGCTTAGCATCAGTACGGTGACGGCGATCTTCGGAGCACCGGTGGTATTGTGGATCATGATATCCAGGAACAGACGGGAGCGTGGATAACTTACCTATGAAGACGCAGAAACCTTATTATATTACAACGGAAAAAATGAGCGTGGGCTATGACGGCAAGCCTCTGATCGAAGCGGTGGAAATCGCACTTCGAAAAGGGGAGATCCTGACGTTGCTGGGACCAAACGGCGCGGGCAAATCCACGATCTTAAAAAGTATCGCAAGGCAGCTGACCCTGATCGCGGGCACAGTGCGGCTGGACGGGGAGGATATGAAGTCGCTCACGGGGGCGGAACTGTCGAAAAAAATGTCGGTGGTAATGACGAAACGTCTGCGGGGAGATCTGATGACCTGCGAGGATGTGGTAGCCACCGGAAGATATCCCTATACCGGGCGTTTTGGTGTGTTGTCGAAGGAGGACCACAAAGCGGTGGAAAATGCCATGGAACTGGTACAGGTGGCGGAAATTGGGGATTCTTTATTTGAGCGGATCAGCGACGGACAGAGACAGCGGGTGATGTTAGCCAGAGCCATCTGCCAGGAACCGGAAATATTAATTCTGGATGAACCGACTTCCTATCTGGATGTGCGGCACAAGTTGGAATTTTTATCGATACTGCAGAAGCTGTGCCGGGAGAAGAAGCTTACGGTGATCCTGTCCTTACATGAACTGGAACTGGCGGAGAAGATCTCCGACCGGATTCTGTGTGTGAACGGTAAGGCAGTGGACCGGATCGGCACACCGGAGGAGGTCATGACCGACGGATATATCACACAGCTCTACGGAATCCGGATGGGAAGCTATGAGGAAGCCAGCAGCGACATGGAACTGGCGGCACCGGAAGGAACACCGGAGGTCTTCGTGATTGCCGGAGCCGGAAGAGGACGGAAGATTTATCGGAGATTGCAGAGAGCGGGAATTCCCTTTGTTACCGGGATCCTGTATGAAAATGATCTGGATTATCCTGTGGCCAGAGCACTGGCGGCGGAGGTGATCGCAGAGCGTCCCTTTGAGCCGGTGGCACAGGAGACATTACAGTTGGCGAAGGAACAGCTGGAAAAATGTGACCGCGTCATCTGTTGCAGGGAGAATTTCGGCAGTCTTGAAATTTTTCAGAGAGAGCTTCTGGAATATGCGAAGCAGCTGGGGAAGCAGATAGAAAGATAGAAAGCCCGGAGCAACAGAGCGGGTGTTAGAAAACAGCGAAACAAAATTCCCGGGATGTCTGTGGGATGGAGAGAACGATGGCAAAAGTAATCATGATACAGGGCACCATGTCCGGCGCCGGAAAAAGTCTGTTGGTGGCGGGTCTGTGCCGGATCTTCCGACAGGACGGTTACCGGGTTGCCCCTTTTAAATCACAGAATATGGCACTCAATTCCTATATCACGAAGGAAGGACTGGAAATGGGCAGGGCGCAGGTCATGCAGGCGGAGGCAGCGGGGATCGAACCGCTGGTGTGCATGAACCCCATTTTATTAAAACCCACCAGTCATACCGGATCCCAGGTCATTGTAAACGGTGAGGTACGGGGGAATATGCCTGCCAGAGATTATTTTTCCCATAAAAAGGAACTGATCCCGGACATTAAGGCAGCTTTTCGCAAGCTGGAAACCTACGCGGACATTATCGTCATTGAAGGCGCCGGGAGCCCGGCAGAGATCAACCTGAAGCAGAACGACATCGTCAATATGGGAATGGCGGCGATGGTGGATGCCCCGGTACTTCTGGTGGGAGACATTGACAGAGGCGGTGTGTTCGCCCAGTTATTGGGAACGCTGATGCTGCTGACCGAAGAGGAACGGGAGCGGGTAAAGGGACTGATCATCAATAAGTTCCGGGGAGACAGCACGATCTTAGATCCCGGCATTCAGATGCTGGAAGAACGCGGAAAGGTGCCTGTCATGGGAACGGTACCTTACATGGAATTGTTGCTGGAAGATGAAGACAGTCTGACGGATCGATTTGATGAAAAGCGTGTGGGACAGATCGATCTGGCGGTGATCCACTATCCCCGTATTTCGAATTTTACGGATTTTGATGTGTTTGAACAGATGCCGGAGGTCAGCGTCCGGTATGTGACGAACGTAAGAGAACTGGGAACACCGGATCTGATCTTTCTCCCCGGCAGCAAAAATACCATGGCAGACCTGAAATGGATGCGGCAGAACGGTCTGGAAGCGGCGGTAAAACGGGCGGCTTCGAAGATTCCCGTATTCGGGATCTGTGGGGGCTACCAGATGTTAGGCTGTGAGATCGCAGATCCGGATAGTGTGGAGGAAGGCGGACAGATCCGCGGCATGGAATTGCTTCCGGTGCGGACAGTGTTGCAGAAAGAGAAGCATCGCTGCCAGACGGAAGGAAAACTGGAAGCAGTGGAGGGTATTTTCTCCGGGCTTACGGGATGTGAGTTTGCCGGATATGAGATCCACATGGGGCAGACGGTGTATTGCGGGGCAGACGACAGTGCGGATGCGGAAGTTGCGCAAAACGTGATCAGCGATTCTGCCGGGCGCGTCTACGGTTCCTATATCCACGGTCTGTTCGATAAGGGCGAGATCGCCGGGCGGATGATACAGACACTTGCCCGGGAAAAAGGTATTTCTCTGGAGGAAGGAGTCTGGGAGGATTACCGCACTATAAAAGAGAGACAGTACGATCAACTGGCGGATACCCTGCGGGAACATCTGCACATGGAGGACATCTATGGAATGCTCAGAGAAGCCCATATTTCATAATTATACCAGACAGGAACTAGCTCAGATCCGGATCACGGCACCGGACGAAACGGTGAGAAAACTTGTAAAAAAACACTGGGATACTCTGGCAAAACCGCTGGATGGCATGGGCAGCTTTGAAACCATCACGGCACAGATCGGAGCCATTTTGGGGACGGAGCAGATCGACCTTCAGAAAAAAGGCGTGCTGATCTTCTGTGCGGATAACGGGATCGTGAAGGAAGGCGTGAGCCAGACCGGGCAGGAGGTCACAATTGCGGTGGCAAAGTCCATGGCGAGGAAAGGTTCCTCCGTCTGTAAGATGGCACAGAGTATCGGTGCGGAGACGATCCCTGTGGACATCGGAATAAACAGTGAGGAATCCATTCCAGGAGTACTGGACCGCAAGGTGTGCCCAGGTACCCGAAATTTTTTGAAAGAACCGGCTATGACGGAGGAAGAGACTGTCCGGGCCATTGCCACGGGAATGGAACTGGTATGGGAGTGTAAGGAGAAGGGATATCGTATCCTTGCCACCGGGGAAATGGGAATCGGCAACACGACCACCAGCAGTGCAGTGACGGCGGCTCTTTTGCAGTGCGAAGCAGAGGAAGTCACAGGCAGAGGCGCGGGACTGACGGATCAGGGACTGGCGCGGAAGCAGCAGGTTGTCCGTAACGCATTGGAAATTTATGATCTGTGGCATGCGGATGCATTTGCAATATTGCAGACGGTCGGCGGACTGGATATTGCCGGGTTGACCGGTATGTGTATCGGCGGAGCCCTGTGGCATGTGCCCATCGTGCTGGACGGTGTGATCAGCATGGCGGCGGCACTGGTGGCGGAGCGGTTGTTCCCCGGCGTGCGGGAATATCTGATCCCTTCCCATCTGGGAAAAGAACCTGCGGCGGTGAAACTGGCAGATGCGTTACAACTGTCTCCGGTGATCCATGCGGGAATGGCACTGGGAGAAGGAACCGGGGCAGTCATGATGTTTGCACTGCTGGACATGGCAATGAGTATCTATGGACAGAGCGCTACTTTTTCAGAAATCGAAGTGGAGCAGTACAAGAGGTAATATATGATTACATTGATCCTGGGGGGCAGCGGCAGCGGAAAATCCGCCTATGCGGAAGATTATCTGCTGCGGACTGCAGCTCATAAGAAAAAATATTATATCGCCACCATGCAGATCTGGGATGAGGAAATGCAGGCAAAGGTAGACAGACATCACAGACTGCGGCAGGGGAAAGGATTTACTACCATCGAACAGCCTGCGGCACTGGAAGAGGCAATCGCACAAATGGAACCGGCGGGAGCCGCATTACTGGAATGTATGTCCAATCTGACCGCCAATGAAATGTTTTCCAAAGCGGAGCCGGTGGAACGGCAGACAGTCATCGAACGAATTCTGCGTGGCGTGGAGATTTTAAGAAAACAGGCGGATCCGCTGGTCATCGTGACCAACAATGTATTCGAGGATGGCATTGTTTACGATGATTCCACCATGGAATACATTGAGGCACTGGGCAGGATCAATGAGAGACTGGCGGCGGAAGCGGACGAGGTCGTGGAAGTCGTGGCGGGGATCCCACAGCGGATCAAGTAGTATTCCTCAGAAGAAAAAGCGCGGAACCGGCAGGATGGGCAGGATAGCCAGACCGGCAGGGGAGTCCGCATAGATCAGCATAGAAAGGAAGCAGGCATGCGTATTATCAAATCTTTTTTCATAGCGTTTTCCATGTATTCCAAGATCCCGGTGCCACAGTTCGAGTGGAAGGATGAGGACATGCGGTATGCCCTCTGCTTTTTTCCCTGGGTGGGGGCGGTGATCGGCGTACTGTGGTATCTGTGGAAAGAATTCTGTAACCGGTTCGCGGTGGGAAGCCTGTGCTATGCTGCGGTGGGGACGGCAATTCCGCTTTTAGTCACCGGAGGCTTTCATGTGGACGGTTTTTTAGATACCTGTGATGCCCTGCATTCCTATCAGCCGAGAGAACGGAAACTGGAGATTTTGAAAGATTCCCATATCGGGGCGTTTGCGGTGATCATGCTTGCGTTGTACGGACTCATTTTTCTCGGAGGCTTTTCGGAGATTACAGAGTGTCGGGGGCTGATCGTGGCGGGAGCCGGATGTTTCTTGTCCAGAGTGTTAAGCGGTATTGCGGTGGTAAGTTTTCCTTCGGCAAAGCAGGAGGGAACGTTGTATCTGTTCGCGGATAAGGCACACAAAAGGGTGGTAAAAACAGCTTTGTACGGACAAGGAATTCTGTGCATCGGGTTTATGCTGTGGACATCTCTTGCGGCTGGCGGAATTGCCGTGGCAGCAGCCCTGCTTACCTTTGCGTATTATTACCGGCGCAGTAAAAAAGAGTTTGGCGGCATCACCGGGGACACGGCGGGGTATTTTGTGACGCTCTGCGAAGGTTGCGTGGTGGTTGCGGTGGCAATCTCGGAAAGGCTGATTTAGATGATATTAATTATAGGCGGGTTTGCCCAGGGAAAATTGCATTATGTGAAGCAGAACTATGCGTATCGTGAGGATGGACAGGAGGAGCCGGTTCTGGACGGAACGTTGGAACTGCCCACAGAGACAGGAGCAGGACAGGTGATCGTCAATCATCTGCACCGTTATATCCGGGAGCAGCTGCGACAGGGGACAGATCCGGAAAAAGCGATAGAAGATTTTCTGAAAAAATATCCGGACGGCATCCTGATCTGTGATGAGATAGGCA
The DNA here is from genome assembly GCA_002431915.1 of Lachnospiraceae bacterium UBA5895. Classification (GTDB taxonomy): domain Bacteria; phylum Bacillota; class Clostridia; order Lachnospirales; family Lachnospiraceae; genus Acetatifactor. Next base: position 8,954 of record DJEP01000031.1, read on the forward strand.
ACGGCATTATCCCCATGGAAGCGGAGGAGAGAATTTACAGAGAGCGCACCGGCAGAATACTGGAACAGCTGGCAGCGCAGGCAGATGAGGTGGTGAGAGTCGTATGCGGAATCGGTCAAAAGATCAAATAGAGATTCGGAGAGACACCGGAACAGAAATGCAGACAGAGATTCAGCTCACCCTCATTCGGCACGGGGCAACATTCTCCAATCAGGAGGGGCGATACCTCGGGAAAGCGGACGTCAGTTTAAGCCCGGACGGCATCCGGGTACTGAAAAAAAACGTGGCGGACAGAACCTATCCGGTTGTAGATATTCTGTTTTCCGGCCCCATGAAGCGGTGCCTTGAAACAGCACAGATCCTGTACCCCGAACAGGCTCCGATCCTCATACCGGAGTGGACGGAGATGGACTTTGGTGCATTCGATGGGCATAATTATAAAGAACTTTCCGGCAACCCTGACTATCAGAGATGGATCGACAGCGGCGGCACATTGCCGTTTCCGGAGGGAGAGAGTAGAGAAGAATTTATCCGCAGAAGCGTTGCCGGATGTGAAAAAATGTTGCAATGTCTGAAAAATGGCTGTAAGAAAGCTACAGGATTCGAATCTCAGAACATATCTGCGGTTGTTCACGGAGGAACCATCATGGCGCTGCTCAGTCATTTTCTGGGGGGAGAATATTTTGACTATCAGATGAAATGCGGGCAGGGTTACAGCGGCAGGCTGGTATTCCGGATAGGAGAGGAGAATCCGGAGTGGAAGGAATTCCGCCCGCTTTCGGAGCCTGTACGATCGGAACTTACAAAAGGAGAAACATGTTGATGAAATATCATATCATGGCATTCGGAGCGGGATTTTTACTGGATCAGCTCTTCGGCGATCCATATTTTCTGCCACACCCCATCCGGGGAATCGGGTGGCTGATCACGAAGACAGAAAAAATGCTGCGAAGCGGCAAAACACAAGACAATTCCACAGAGAGAGAGGCGGAGCGCAGACAGGGGAAACTTTTGGTGGTCATTGTTTTACTGCTTACGGGAATACTGGCAGCGTTAATTTTATTCGGTGCTTATGCAATTTACCCGAACCTTGGAATGGTCATAGAGGCAGTCATGACCTATCAGATCCTGGCGGCGAGGTGCCTTCAGGTGGAGAGCAGTAAGGTATGGAAGCAGCTGAACGCCGGAAGTCTGGAAGAAGCCAGAAAAGCGGTATCCATGATCGTGGGCAGGGATACGGAGCATTTGACAGAGGAAGGTGTGGCAAAAGCAGCTATCGAGACCGTGGCGGAAAATACTTCCGATGGTGTGATCGCTCCCATGCTGTATACCGCGCTGGGAGGTCCGGTGCTGGGATTTTTATATAAGGCAGTCAATACCATGGATTCTATGGTAGGATATAAGAATGAGAAGTATCTTCACTTCGGCAGAGATGCGGCGAAGCTGGATGATGTGGTGAATTTTCTTCCCGCGAGGATCAGCGCACTTTTGATGATCGGGGCAGCTTTTATCAGCGGAAAAAGCTATAACGGCAGGCAGGCATGGCACATCTGGCGCAGAGACAATAGGAAGCATGCCAGTCCAAATTCTGCCCAGACGGAATCCGTGTGTGCGGGAGCGTTGGGAATTCGGCTGGCGGGAGATGCCAGTTATTTCGGTAAGGTCGTGAAGAAGCCTTACATCGGGGATCCCACAAGGGCAGTGGAGCCGGAGGACATCCGCAGGACGAACCGCCTGATGAACCGGACGGTGTGGATCTGCGAGATTTTGTGTTTGGGAATAATGATCGCGGCAGCAGTATGAAAAGCAGACTTCTGCCCGCGTACTTGTGACTGCACATTGTGCGAAAGCACCATACAGGAAACATGAATGGTAAAGCACAAGTTATGAACTGTCTGATGATTTGCGGATGAAAAAGGATATGGAAAACTCTATGGTAACAGGAACCGGAAAGGAAGGAAAATGCAGCAGAACATACATGGCGGCGATATATACGGCAGACAGATACGGCTGGATTTTTCGGTAAACGGCAATCCTTTAGGGATGCCGGAGGCAGCGAGGCTGGCTCTTTTAGCTGCAATCAATCATGTGGGGGAATATCCCGATGTTGCAGCAGGAGAACTAACGGAGGCAGTAAGTCATATGCTGTCGGTGCAAAGTGGCAGAGAAATCTCGAAGGAGTATCTGGTGTTTGGCAACGGTGCGTCAGAGCTTTTCCTGGCTGTCGTACATGCACTTAAGCCCGGAAATGTCGTGATTCCGGTGCCGTCCTTTTACGGCTACGAATATGCGGCGGAGGCGGCAGAAAGCCATATAAAATATGTATACCTGCCGGAGGATGCCGGATTCTGCCAGGGGCAGGAGTTATTACAGGCATTAACGCCGGATAAGGAGCTATTGTTCCTGGCGAATCCCAACAATCCTACGGGACAGCTGATGAACGTGGAATATTTGCATCAGCTGCTGGAACATTGCAGGAGGCAGGGAACTATCGTAGTACTGGATGAATGTTTTATCGAGTTCTGCGAGACGGACAGAGAACAGCTAAGGTCGATGATCGGGGAGATCGGACAGTATGAAAATCTGCTGTTGGTGCGTGCTTTTACGAAAAGCTTCGCCATGCCGGGGGTGCGCCTGGGGTATCTGGTGTGCAGCAATGTAGAGCTTCGGGAGAAAATCCGCAGACAGCTGCCGGAATGGAATCTGTCGGTGTTCGCCCAGAGAGTGGGTGTCATCTGTGCGGAGCAGTCGGAGCAATATCTGCAAGGCACTGTGGAATATGTGAAAAACGAGAGAGAATATTTGCAGGAAGGACTGGAGGCGCTGGGCATCCGGGTGGTGTCCGGAGAAGCGGATTTCCTGTTACTGTACACCACACAGCCTATCTACGACAGATTGCTTGCAAAAGGCATCCTCATCCGGAACTGTGAGAATTTCCGGGGACTGGGAGCGGGATATTACCGGATCGCAGTGAAGAAGCATGAGGAGAATGAAATTCTTTTACGGGAACTGAAAGAGTGCCTGTCGCAAGACCGACTGTGAAACAGAGGATAGGAGAACAAACCTATGGAAAAGTGGGAACACAAGAACATCGAATATGTATTGCCGGAAGATATCGAGAAGAGAAGCTTTGAAATCATTGCCGCAGAACTGACAGAGCGGGGAATTACATTACCTGCGGAGCAGGATCCCATCACCCGCAGGGTGATCCACACCAGTGCGGATTTTGATTATGCGGAGACGATGACCTATTCCGAAAATGCGGTGGAGATCGTCAAAAACCTGATAAAAAACGGTGCGGACATCGTGACGGATACCAACATGGCACTGTCCGGGATTAATAAAAAGGTGCTGGCTTCTTTTGGTGGGGAAGCCCACTGCTACATGGCAGACGCGGAGGTGGCGGCAATGGCGAAAGAGCGGAAGACCACCCGGGCGGCTATCAGCATGGAACTGGCATCGAAACGGGAAAAACCGGTGATCTTCGCTGTGGGAAATGCACCTACGGCGCTGATACAGATCTATGAGATGATGCAGGAGAGCGACTGGCGTCCGGCATTTGTCATCGGGGTTCCCGTGGGATTTGTAAACGTAGAAGCTGCCAAGGAACTGATCCTGGAGACGGATGTGCCCTATATCATCAACCGCGGAAGAAAGGGCGGCAGCAACGTGGCAGCGGCAATCTGCAATGCCCTGCTGTATGAGTTGCGGAAGGAACAGATGCGATAAGCAAAAGCCGAGCAGGCGACCGGAAATGTGTAATGAACAGGAAAAGTAACAGTGAGGTAAAAGCATGCGGTACGGATTTACCACAGGAAGCTGTGCGGCAGCAGCGGCGAAAGCAGCCGCCTATATGCTGCTGACCGGCAGGGAGAAAACGGAAATTACCATAGAGACCCCCAAAGGCCTCCCCTATACGGCCCAGATCCGCAACATCTGCCGTAAGGAGCGGGAGGTCAGCTGCGCCGTGGAAAAGGATGGCGGGGATGATCCCGACATTACCACGGGGGCACTGATCTGCGCGAAAGTCTCCCTGCCGCAGGAAGCTGGCGGGGAAGTCCGGGAAGAACCCGGAGAAGCCCACGTTGGCACGCCCCAGACCGGTCATGCACGGGAGCAGGCACAGGTCGTGATCGACGGCGGCTTTGGTGTCGGCCGGGTGACGAAGCCGGGACTGGATCAGCCCGTGGGAAATGCCGCCATCAATCACGTTCCCAGAGAAATGATCGAACGGGAAGTATTGCAGGTGTGCCAGGTGCTGGATTATCGTGGAATCCTGTCGGTGGAGATCTCTGTGCCGGAAGGCGAAAAGCTGGCGGAGCGGACATTTAACCCGAGACTTGGCATCGTAGGCGGTATTTCGATCCTGGGCACCAGTGGTGTCGTGGAGCCCATGAGCACTCAGGCAATTCTGGATACGATCCGTGTGGAACTGCGGCAGCAGCGGGCACTGGGGAGAGAAGATGTGGTGATCTCTCCGGGCAATTACGGACTGGATTTTCTGAAAAATACGTATCACTATGATCTGGACAAAAGTGTAAAATGCAGTAATTTTATCGGTCTGACCATAGATATGGCGGTGGAAGAGGGATTCAAACGTCTGCTTCTGGCAGGACATATCGGGAAACTCATCAAGGTGGCGGGCGGTATCATGAATACCCATTCCAGAGAGGGAGACTGCCGCATGGAACTGTTGACAGCGTTTGCCGTAAAATGCGGTGTGGCGTCGGAGAGAGCCGTGCAGATCCTGTCCTGTGTCACCACAGAAGAGGCGGTGCGGATTCTGGACGAGTGCGGCAGGAGACAGGAAGTCATGGACTATGCCATGGAACGCATTTTATTTTATCTGGAGAAACGGGCGCAGGGAAAACTTGCAATCGAATGTATCATGTATGCCAATGATTTCGGAGCATTGGCGAAGAGTAAGGAGGCGGAAACATGGTTTACTTTGTTGGCGCAGGAAGCGGGGCAGCAGATCTGATCACAGTGAGGGGCATGCGGCTGTTACAAAAAGCGGATGTCATCATTTATGCGGGATCGCTGGTGAATCCGGAGCTGCTACAATATGCAAAGGCGGACTGTGAGATCCATAACAGCGCAAAACTGACCTTGGAAGAAGTATTGCAGATCATGCAGGAGGCACAGGCGCAGGGGAAAATGCTGGTGCGTCTGCATACCGGAGAACCCAGTATCTACGGAGCGGTGCGGGAGCAGATGGATGCACTGGATGCATTACATATCCCCTACGAAAGCTGCCCGGGAGTGAGCGCCTGCTTCGGCGCGGCGGCATCGTTAAATCTGGAATATACCCTGCCCGGGGTCTCCCAGACCCTGATCATTACCCGTATGGAGGGCAGGACCGGAGTGCCGGAAAAGGAAAGCATCGAAAGTCTGGCAGCCCATCAGGCTTCCATGGCGATCTACTTAAGCGCCGGAATGCTGCAGGAACTGAGCCGCAGGCTGATGACCGGCGGTTATGCCTCAGACAGTCCGGCAGCCCTTGTCTACAAGGCAACCTGGCCGGAGGAAGAAGCCTATATCTGTACCGTGGAGACCCTGGCACATGTGGCGGAAGAGCACGGCATTACCAAGACAGCACTGGTACTGGTGGGAGATGTCATCACGCACGGCAGTTACCAGAAGTCGAGACTGTATGCGGCGGATTTTTCCACGGAGTTCCGTAAGGCGAAGAACAGTACCGTGCAGACAGAGGAAAAACAGGAGAAATAGTGTGAAGATTAGTGTAATCAGCTTTACGAAAACAGGACAGAGGCTGGCGGAACGGATCCGGGAGAGCTTCGGCGGGGAAAGTGCGGTCATGCTCTATACCAAGTGTTCCCGAATGGGGAAAAAGACGGTACCGACCGCGGATAACGGTAGTGACATCATAGCAGTGAAAACTTTTGGGATAAATGCCGGGGCACAGGAGAAAAGCTTTACAAGGCAACCGAAAAGTTCTACAGCACAAATGGAAAATTCTACGGCACAGACGGAGGGCAGCCCGGGCGTGATTCACATACAGAACAATGTTTCATCATGGACCGGGGAGCAGATGGCAGCCCATCACGCGCTGGTGTTCATCGGAGCCTGTGGAATTGCTGTCCGGGCAATTGCCCCCTGGATCACGGATAAACTGCACGACAGTCCGGTACTGGTCATGGATGAACAGGGACAGTATGTGATTCCACTGTTGTCCGGACATGTGGGCGGAGCCAACGAACTGGCGGTAAGGCTTGCCGGAGAACTGGGAGCCATCCCTGTGATCACGACAGCCACGGATCTGCATGGCAGTTTTGCAGTGGATCTCTTTGCTAAAAAGAATGATCTGCGGATCTGCAACCGGGAGGGAATCGCCAGAGTGTCGGCAAAAGTACTGGCAGGGGAAGAAATCACTATGTCCATACAGACAGGACATCTGGCAGCGGACGAGGCCATTCCGTCAGAAATTCGGCTGTGTGCGTATCCCCCTACGGAAAAAGTGGATGTCTTGATTGCAGACGGCACGGAAGAAATATTTCAAAAAGAGGCAGTCAAACTATTGTTACAGCCGAAAAAATATATTCTGGGCGTAGGCTGCAAAAAGGGAACGGACAGCGCAAAACTGGAAGCTTTTTTACGGAAAATACTGGAAGAACAGGGCATTGTTCCGGAACAGATCACAGCGCTGGCTTCCATTGATGTAAAGAAAGAGGAAAAATGTCTGTTGGAATTCAGCGAAAAGTACAGGATTCCATTCCGGACGTATTCGGTCCGGGAATTGCAGTCGGTGCCCGGAACATTTCATGGCTCCGATTTTGTAAAGTCACAGGTAGGTGTGGACAATGTGTGCGAGCGTGCCGCCATGAAGGCAGCCGGGACAGGTGGTCAGATTTATCTGAGTAAGCAGGCACAGGATGGCATGACCGTGGCAGTTGCAGAGAAAGCATGGAAAGTAACCGTGTGAAAATTATTTTTCACACACAACGGAATTCCCGTGTTGCGTATTGAAAACAAGTACAGGGGAGCTTATAGGTCATGGAAGAATGAGAGGATTCGGATGTGGCTTGCAAATGACGGAAAGAGGCAGATGGAATGAGTAACAGAATCTATATCATAGGAATGGGACCCGGCAGGGAAGAGATGATGACCGTGGAAGCCATCGCGGCACTGGAACGTGCGGATGTGATCGTGGGCTATACCGTATATATCAAATTGCTGGGAGAGCGGTTTGCCGGGAAAAAACTGCTGACCACTCCCATGCGGCAGGAGACGGAACGCTGTGAGCTATGCTTCAAAGAATCGGAAGCAGGGAAGCAGGTGGCACTGATCTGCAGCGGTGACGCCGGTATCTACGGTCTGGCATCGTTGATGTACGAGTTGGGAGCAAAGCATCCGGAGACGGAACTGATCGTGATCCCCGGCATCACGGCGGCCAGCAGCGGTGCGGCAGTACTGGGGGCACCCTTAAACCACGATTTCTGCGTCATCAGTTTAAGCGACCTGCTGACTCCCTGGGAGAAGATCGAGAAGAGACTGCGGGCGGCGGCAGCGGGAGATTTTGCCATGGCAATTTACAATCCTTCCAGTCACAGACGAAAAGATTATCTGCAAAAAGCCTGTGATATTTTACTGGAAACCGTAGAAGGGGAGCGCCCCTGCGGCTATGTGGAGAATATCGGCAGAGAAGGTACCCGGGCGGTGACCTGCACACTGCGGGAATTAAGGGACCGAACGGTCAATATGTTCACCACCGTATTTATCGGCAATTCGGAGACAGAGATTCTGGGGGACAAGCTGATCACCAGAAGAGGCTATCAGACTTAAAAAGGGAGAGAAGGCAGAGTGAAAAAGATCGTAATTTTTGCGGGTACCACAGAAGGACGGCGGCTGTCGGAGATCCTGGCGGATGCCGGGATTGCGCATACGGTATGCGTGGCAACGGAATACGGTGAGATCGTGATGCGGGAACAGACAGAAAGCACGGAAGCGGTGCAGACAGGCGGACAGCCACTGGTAAACCTTCATCGCGGCAGAATGGACCGGGAGCAGATGGAAGAATTTCTGCGTAACGAAGGTTATGAGATCGTAGTGGATGCCACCCACCCTTATGCCCGGGTCGTTACAGAGAATATAAGGAGCGCTGTGGACGCATTGAAAGTTATGAAAAAAGAAGCACAGTTTCCTATTTACCTGCGTCTGGAACGGGAAATTTCGGAGACACCGGAAGCAGAGAATAATGCCGTAAGTATCCGGTATTTTGAAAGCAATGCTGACTGTGCCAAAGCGCTGGAGAATACGGAGGGCAATATTCTACTGACCACAGGGAGCAAGGAACTGGCAACGTATTGTGCTTCCGGCAGATTGCATGACCGCCTGTATGTGAGGATCCTTCCGGGCAGAGAGAGTCTTGAACTGTGCATGGAACAGGGAATCAAAGGCAGACAGATCCTGGCATTGCAGGGACCTTTTTCCGCAGAGATGAACGCCGCTATTCTGAAGCAATACGATATCCGCCACATGGTCACGAAAAACAGCGGACGCACCGGAGGGTATCAGGAAAAACTGGAAGCCGCGAAAATGCTGGGAATTCCGGTGTATGTGATAGAGCCTGCGCAGAAGACTCCGGATGCCACCGGGAATATACTGGGGACAGACACGTATTCCTTTGCGTGGATCTGTGGAAAACTGGAACAGTTCTGTGATTGTAAGCTTTCCGGGCAGGGAAGTATGGAGATCTGCCTTGCCGGAATCGGTATGGGCAGCAGAGACACACAGACACAAGAAGTACAGCATGCAATCGAAACTGCGGATATCCTGCTGGGGGCGGAGCGCATGATTGAAAGATATTCTGCCAAAATAGAAAAAAGACCCTATTACATGACGGCTCAGATTCTGCCGTATCTGGAACAATTACAGAAAAGTGGAATTACGGCACAGCAGGAAAAACTTCGGGTAACGGTTCTGTTTTCCGGGGATACCGGATTTTACAGCGGATGCAGGAACCTGTATATGGCATTGCAGGAGGCAATTACTGCAGGACGGCTGAATGCCAAAGTGCGGATCCTGCCGGGAATTTCATCGGTGGTTTCCCTGGCGGCCCGGGTGGGAGAAAACTATGAGGATGCTGCCATTTTAAGCATGCACGGCAAGAAACTGAACCATCTTTCGGCAACGGTGGAGAGTCATGGGAAGGTATTTCTGCTGACTTCGGGAAGTGAGGACATCCGAAAGATCGGACGGATGTTGACGGAAGCGGGACTGACGGACTGTGAAGTGATCGTAGGATATCAGATGTCCTATCCGGAGGAAAATATACGTATTCTGACACCGGAGCAGTGTGAGGAGATTACGGAGGAAGGTCTGTATACCTGTCTGATCCGCAATCCCCATCCACAGCCGGGACACCTGACCCATGGAAGAGCGGATTCCTGTTTTCTGCGGGATACTTCCGGAACGGAGGGAAAACTTCGCAGAACACCCATGACGAAAGAAGAAGTCAGGGAGGTCAGTATCTGTAAACTGCACCTGACGAAAGGCGCGGTGGTCTATGATATCGGCAGCGGCACCGGATCCGTCGCCATAGAAATCGCCGGATTATCGGGACAGGTGCAGGTCTATGCCATTGAGAAAAAGCCGGAGGCGGTGGAACTGCTTCGGAAAAACAGAGAGCATTTTCACATGGATAATATGCAGATCATTGAAGCAGCGGCACCGGAAGGACTGGAAGAACTGCCCGTGCCCACCCATGCTTTTATCGGCGGAAGCGGCGGTAGATTAATGGATATTTTACAGGTCTTGTATCGGAAGAATCCACATATACGCATCGTGATCAATGCCATCAGCATGGAGACTATTGCGGAACTTAAGGAAGTACTGGAAGCGTTTCCTGCGGAGGACGAAGAGATCTTGCAGATGCAGGTAAACCGCGTGAAGAAGCTGGGAAGCTATCATCTGCCCCAGGCGGAGAATCCGGTGTGGATCTGCTCGTTTACGTTCCGGGAGAGAGGGACAGATCCTGTGGATCATGCGGAGAAAGCCGGACAGACCGAAAGAGAGACCGGAAGCGGGGAGAATGGAGAAGTACGGAGATGACCGGAGCACAGAAAAAGAAGATACGCCGCATCATGATCGCCGCACCGAAGAGCGGCAGCGGCAAGACTACGATTACCTGCGGTCTGTTGCAGATATTTAAGGAGAACGGGGAAGATATTTCTTCCTGTAAATGTGGTCCGGATTATATTGATCCCATGTTCCACAGACAGGTGCTGGGTATCCCCGCCAGGAATTTGGACACTTTTTTTACCGGAGAAGAGGGCACTTGCAAACTGTTTTTGAGAGACCGCAGGGAAGGCGGGCTTGTGGTAATGGAAGGCGTCATGGGACTGTATGACGGGCTGGGAGGCATCCGGGAGGAAGGCTCCTCCTACCATCTGGCAAAGGTGACGCAGACCCCTGTTATACTGGTGGTGGATGCGAAAGGCATGGGAAGATCGGTGATCCCTCTGATCGCCGGATTCCTGTCCTATGATGAGATGCACTTGATCCGCGGTGTGATCTTCAACCGGATGTCCGAGGCTTATTACCGGATTCTGAAACCACTGGCGGAACAGGAGCTGGGCATCACAGTGCTGGGATATTTTCCGGAGAATAAAAAGTTACAGATTGCCGGCAGACATCTGGGACTCTGTATGCCGGGAGAACTGGAGGATCTACAGGGACAGATCCGCATGACAGCAGAAAAATTGCGGGAGACTGTAGATATTTCGAAGCTGTTGCAGATCGCAGAAGAGACAGAAATCATAGAGGATGAGACGACAGAGGAGGGGGTCTCTCCGAAAAAGGAATGCGGTGAAGCAGCGGCAAAAGAATCCCGGGTCACTGAAAATGACGGGGCAATACGTCCGAGGATAGCCGTGACCCGGGACGAAGCCTTTTGCTTTTATTATGAAGAGAATCTGAGCCTGTTGGAGCAGGCCGGAGCGGAACTGGTGTATTTCTCTCCGCTGCATGACAGAGCATTGCCGGAAAATATTCATGGGCTGTTACTGGGCGGAGGATATCCGGAGCTGTATGCCGGACAGCTGAGCGAAAATACGGAAATGCGGACAGCCATTTTAGCAGCGGTACGGAGCGGACTTCCCACGGTGGCGGAATGCGGCGGCTTTATGTATCTGCACACTTTTCTGGAGGACCAGGAAGGGAAATCTTATCCTATGGCAGGTGTGCTGCCGGGGAAATGCTTCTACACCGGCCGGCTGGTGCGCTTCGGCTACATCGAACTGGAGGAAAACGGCGGATATTTCCTGCCTGCAGGCAGCAGAATCCGAGGGCATGAATTCCACTACTTTGACAGTGAGGATAACGGTGTGGACTGCACCGCATACAAACCCACCACCGGCCGTAGCTACCCCTGCGTGCATGCCGGAGAGAATCACTGGTATGGCTTCCCACACCTCTACTATCCCTCCTGCCCGGCGTTCGCGGAACGGTTCGCGGAGATGACGAAAAAATTCTTGCATAATCGACAAGCCTAAGATATACTTGTATAATTCTCCTGTCACAGCAGCGGAAGGAGAATGTGCTCTTCATTTGTACGTTTGATCCATTTGAAAAAGGATTTGCAAAGATATTGGGAATGCATGAGAATCATCTGGTGGAAAAGATGCGATCTCTATGCTATACTTTGGTGTGGTATAGAGATTTTTTGAGTGGAGAAAATCAATGTTTAATCGACAGTCATTACATATTGCTCTGTTAATGTGGGGATGTGTTTTTTGCCTGATTGCAGCCCTTTGTATGTTGATGAGCAGAAATTTTAATAAGGAGAAACGAAAATGGCTGCTGCTGATGCAGTTGTCCTGCGCAATTTTGTTAGGCAGCGATGCTGTTGCCTGGGCATTTCGCGGCTACCCCGGAAATGTGGGATTCTGGGTCGTGAAAATCAGTAATTTTCTGGTCTTTCTATACAGTGATATCGTGCTTATGATGTACCATGGGTATGTCTGTTGTTATTTGTTTGAAAAACATCCGGAACAGAAAAACAGGATCCGGATCAATGCGGTTTATGTGTTGTGCTTGTTGGGAATGTTATTGGTAATTGTATCACAGTTTACAGATCTGTATTATACGATTGATGCACAGAACTTGTATCACAGGAATCAGGCCTATATTATTTCCATGATCATTCCGGTGTGTGGCATGCTGCTGGATCTGGGATTACTGATACGTTATCGAAAAAATGTCAGCCGGGAAATGCTGGTGTCGATGGCCTCTTATGAAGTATTGCTGCTGGTTGCGGTAATTGCGCAGTTATTTTACTACGGAGTGTCATTGATCAATATTGCGATCTGTATTTCCATGATCCTGATTTTCGTATCCGCTATGGTAGAGCAGAACAAAGAACTGGCCAGCAGGCAGGAAGAAGCGGCGAATCTCAGGGTAGAACTCATGCTGTCCCAGATAAAACCCCATTTTATCTACAATGCCCTGACCGTGATCCAGCGTCTGTGCGTGAAGGATCCGAAACTGGCACAGGAGACGGTGGCAGAATTTGCTACTTACCTGCGAGGAAATCTGGAATCTCTGGATCGGAAGACACCGGTTTATTTTGAAAAAGAACTGGAGCACGTTCAGTGCTACCTGGCTATCGAGAAAAAAAGATTCGGAGACCGGGTAAATGTGGTCTATGATATTCAGGATGAAGATTTTGTGATTCCAGCACTGACACTACAGCCACTGGTGGAGAATGCCATAAAGCACGGTATCTGCAAAAAAGAAGAGGGTGGAACGGTATGGATTTCCACCGAACGGAAAAAGGATGTAGTATATGTCGTTGTGAAGGATGACGGTGTGGGTTTTCAAAAAAGTCAGGCAGACGGCAACGAACATGTGGGGATGCGGAATGTAGAAAGCAGACTGCATAGTATGTGCGGAGGTACGCTGGAGATAGAAAGCATACCGGGAAAAGGAACTATGGCTATGATTACTTTGCCGCAGAAAAAGTGGTCGGAACGTAAAGTGCAGGAGAGAGTATGAGAATATTGGCAGCAGACGATGAACCTTTGGCGCTGGAAGAACTGGTAAGTGCTATAAAAAAAGCAAAGAAGGATGCACAGGTGGTGGCTTTTGGCAGTCCGGGAAAGCTGCTGGATTACGCGAAGGATCATCCGGTAGATGTAGCCTTTCTGGATATTGAGATGGGAAGCATGTCCGGGGTAGAGGTAGCAAAGCAGCTGAAGACGCAATATCCGAAAGTAAACATCGTATTCGTTACAGGATATGATCAATATATGCATACGGCGATTCATCTGCGTGCCAGTGGATATTTGCTGAAGCCGGTGCAGACGGAGGAAGTCAGAGAGGAACTGGAGAATCTGCGGAATCCCATTCTCCCGGAGAAGAAAAATATGCTGACTGCCAGATGCTTTGGAACCTTTGATGCCTTTGTAGAAGGGGAAAGCCTGAACTTTGAGAGGAAAAAGACCAAGGAGCTTCTGGCTTATCTGATTGACAGGAGAGGAAGCAGTGTGACAAGTGGGGAACTGAGAGCAGTTCTCTGGGGAGATGCTGAGACAGATGCCAATACCATGACCTATTTATCAAAAGCAAAAAAGGATCTGATAAATACCTTGAAGCAGGTCGGAGTGGAGGACTGCCTGAAAATATCCTGGGGAAAATACTCTATAATACCGGAGAAAATATCCTGTGACTA
>DJEP01000073.1:0-320 GCA_002431915.1 Lachnospiraceae bacterium UBA5895
CTTAGAGATTCCGAGAGACTATCAGTTAAAAAGGGAGAATCAGTCGATGAAAAAATATCTTGGAATCTTAGGGGGATTCTTGGGAAGTCTACTACTGCTGACGGGATGCAGTTTTGCTGCAAAGCTGGAATATGACAGTGCGGATGCCGCGGACAATCTGAGAGCAAATGGCAGCCGTGATCTTTTTGGAACCTTTGCGGACATTGAGATCGTAAGCGGGGAAGATGGCAGACAGATAGAATTCATGGATAAAATGGCGTTGCTGATTAAAAACTATGACGAACTGAAACAGGACTATTTATATTATCAATAAACAATAA
>DJEP01000073.1:351-1079 GCA_002431915.1 Lachnospiraceae bacterium UBA5895
AATAAACAATAATACGGAAGCTTGTGTGATCTTCCGGTCTGCTTATAATTCACGGAATTGTGCAATTTTCAATTGTGATAAGGAGGACTATCCTATGGGACTTGGTGAAATGTTAGGTGTAAAAGTTGCAAAACTGAACTTAAAGGGGAACTATGATTCTACGGAAAAATTCTACGAAGCGATCAAAGACATTAAATTCGAAGCCGGAATACCGGCGCTGGTAAAACATGGTTTCAATCAGGTTATTGTATTCCCGGAGCAGGACCGCAATAATCAGGTATGGATCATGAATGCGGGAAAGGGAAAATTCCAGGTTATGCGCTCTTCGGAAGTGGCAGGCGTGAACAATCTGGTAAAAAATGCGGTACTGGATGAACTGACTGATGGCTGGTCCAGCATGTCCGGAGCCTTCGGCGATAAGAAAAAGCGCTGCATGGAGCTGGTGGACATCACCGCAAAGCAGATTCAGGAAGCAGGAATTTAATTCGTGTAAACAGGCAGAACATAAAAGGCACAAAGGATCTATAAGCGGATCCGAAGATCACACAAACAGCGTTAAGAAACCGTGAAAATTTCATAAATTGTTCCAAAACGGTATTAGGAAACCCCAACTTCATGTTAAGATGGAACTATTCAGAGCCATGTAAATAGTGTCTAATGAGTGTCGAATGCTTGCATTCGTAAGATCATTAGATACTATTTATAGGGCGAAGTAACCACATGAGCAA
>DJEP01000073.1:1126-3839 GCA_002431915.1 Lachnospiraceae bacterium UBA5895
TGAAAGAGCGATTTTGCGAATGGGGTTCTGAATAGTAAGAAAAACAAGAAGAAAGGGAAATGGTGAAACATTGAAGTTATTGAATCCAAAGGTCCGGCAAAAATTTGCGGAATCCTTGAAGGCGGTCCTGCCGGTGGTGGGAATCGTGATCGTCCTAAGCTTTACCATAGCTCCCATTACGTCCAGCATCCTGCTGTGTTTCCTGGTGGGAGCGGTGATGGTCATGGTGGGTATGATGTTTTTTACCCTGGGTGCCGAAATGTCCATGTCCCCCATGGGGGAAAAAGTGGGCGCACGAATGACCCAGAGTAAAAATATTCTGCTGATCGTAGTGTTGTCTTTTCTGTTGGGCGTCGTGATCACGATATCCGAACCGGACCTGCAGGTGCTGGCGACACAGGTGCCTTCGGTACCAAATATGACGCTGATCCTGGCAGTGGCGGTGGGCGTTGGACTGTTTCTGGTCATCGCCCTTTTGCGTATGCTGATCGGTGTGCCGCTGCCGCCACTGTTAACCTTTTTCTACATAATCGTCTTTGTTCTGGCGTTTCTCGTGCCGGAGAATTTCCGTGCGGTGGCGTTCGACTCCGGTGGTGTGACCACGGGTCCTATGACGGTTCCTTTTATCATGGCACTTGGTGTAGGTATCGCTTCCATTCGTAACGACCACCATGCGGCGGATGACAGCTTCGGTCTGGTAGCATTGTGCTCCATCGGTCCGATCCTGGCGGTCATGGTGCTGGGGCTGATCTACAAGCCCACGAATGCGGATTACCAGCCGGTGGCAATTCCGGAGATCTCCGATTCTGTGGAGCTGGCGAGACTGTTTGCCCACGGAATCCCGGATTACATCAAAGAGATCGCTCTTTCTCTGCTTCCCATCGTATTATTTTTCGGATTGTTCCAGATCTTTTCCCTGCGGTTGTCCGGGAAGACTCTGGCAAAAATCCTCATCGGTCTGGTGTATACGTATATCGGACTGGTACTGTTCCTGACGGGAGCAAACGTGGGCTTTATGCCCGCCGGTAATTACCTCGGTCAGGTCATGGCAGGCAGATCCTACCGGTGGGTACTGGTGCCCGTGGGAGCTCTGATCGGCTACTTTATTGTAAAAGCGGAGCCTGCGGTATACGTGTTAAATCATCAGGTAGAGGAACTGACGGACGGCGCCATCTCGGCGAAATCCATGGGAGTCTCCCTGTCGGTAGGTGTATCGGTGTCCGTAGCGATTGCGATGATCCGGGTACTGACCGGGATACCGATTCTGTGGTTTTTGATCCCGGGTTATGGTGTGGCAATCGGGCTGCCCTTTTTCGTACCGAAGATATTTACTGCCATCGCCTTCGACTCCGGTGGAGTGGCGAGCGGACCCATGACAGCTACTTTTTTGCTGCCGTTAGCACAGGGCGCCTGTGTGGCGGTCGGCGGGAATCTGGTGGCAGATGCCTTCGGTGTGGTAGCAATGGTAGCAATGACACCGTTAATTACGATTCAGGTACTGGGAATGGTATATCAGTTAAAGCAGCGAAAGAGCGGTGCCGGAATATTTGCCGCAGCATCCGATGCCTTTGGCACTTTGGATGAGAATGCCATCATTGAACTGTAGGAGGTGCGCCCATGAGTGAATTATATATGATGGTCACCATCACCAATCGTCAGTTGACGAGGAAATTCGTGGAATGTTATAAGGAAAACGGCGCACAGGTAGGCGGCATCACCGTCGGCATGGGAACGGCAGCCAACGAGATCCTGGATTATTTCGGACTGGACGGCATGGAAAAAAGCGTATTGTTCCATCTCGTCACGGATGCTTCCTGGCGGCAGATCAAGGCGGCTCTGCGGAAGAAAATGCAGATCGATCTTCCGGGAATGGGAATTGCGTTTATCATCCCCGTGAGCAGTGTCGGCGGCAAGAAAGCATTGAATTACCTGACCTGTGGGCAGGAATTCGTAAAAGGAGAGGAGTCCACTTTGAAAGAGACGAAGAATGAGCTTCTGGTAGTGATAGCCAATCATGGATATACGGAACTGGTAATGGATGCGGCGCGAGAAGTACATGCGGCGGGCGGTACTGTCATCCATGCCAAAGGCACCGGAACGGAGAATGCACAGCAGTTTTTGGGTGTGACACTGGTGCCGGAAAAAGAAATGTTGTTCATTGTGGTCAAAAGTGAGCAGAAAAATTCCATTATGCGTGCTATAATGGAGAAAGCGGGACTGGAGAGCAAGGCAAAAAGCATCGTATTCTCCCTTCCCGTGACAGATACTGCAGGCATGCGCCTGATGGAGGAGATGGGAGAGACATGACAAACGGCTTATCCCAGCCGAGAAAACAGTTCCTGGATGTGCTCCGGGTGCTGGCGACTTGTGCGGTAGTGCTGATGCACGTACTGACAGGCGCGACAGATGTGACAGACGCGTCAATCATGCCGGAATACCGGTCATTATTGCTGTCAGTTATGGATCTGGTGACTTGCTGCGTTCCGATCTTTTTATTGATTTCGGGATATCTGTTCCTGAATCCGGAACGCACGTTGACTTATCCGGTCATGATTAAAAAATATTGCAGGAGGATTGCTCTGGCGATCCTCCTATTCGGCGTTCCCTACGCTGCTTCGGAGCTGGTGGTGGCGGAGCGGACGATTAGACCCGGTATGTTTCCCGAAGCGGTGAAAATGGCACTGACGGGGAATACCTGGTCTCATATGTGGTA
>DJEP01000120.1:0-19446 GCA_002431915.1 Lachnospiraceae bacterium UBA5895
ACGGCATAAGTAAAGACAGCGATTTGTGCGCAAGCGCCCATCGCTGTCCTCACTATGCCTATGCGCGGCTCATTGCTCGCGTAACTTTCAATATCCAAAAATAGTTTTAGAAATCCAAGCAGTATTTTTTGAAGATTTCATGAAATAATTTCTAAAGTAACTGCTTTAAAATGAGATTTTTCCATTCCAACAGTAATTATCAGTCGCAGTAAAAGAAAATAGCCTCAAACGTACTGCTTCTATAGCACAAAATGGATTTTAGACAATATTCAATTAACTATCTATTGTTCTACATACCTGCACTTTGGAAAAGCTGCGCACCCATAAAACTGCTGTCCTGCTCTAGTTCCTTTTTTAGCTGTTCGCAGCACCAGTTTTGATCCACATCTTGGACAGATTCTCTCTGGGATTTGTTCTTTAGTATCTGTAACTTCTTCGTCCCGGATTTGTGGCTCGCTTTTACCGCAAATTTCTGTTTTTCTACTTCCTGTAAAAGATCTCTATACTTCTCCAGATAGTCTTTCCTATTGTGCATTTAATCCATCTTCTGTCTCAAGGCAAATATCATGCAGAACCACCATATCCATGCCTGAATTCCGCAATTCATAAAGGATTGCATTTTCACCATACCTTCAGCACAGTTACCTCTGGTTTTGAAAAGAATTTCATCTCAACTGCCACTTATCTTCTGTGTCCACCGCCGCCGTGGCTGACACCACTGCTGCTTCTGTGGCTTCCGCCATGACCTCCGCTATGGTGGCTGCTTCCGCCGCTGCTACTGCTGGTCTCGATTCTTCTGGTAACCACATTCTTACGCAGATACTGGTCTCTGGTATTGTTAATCTTAGGCTTTTTGCCGTCGACGTACTGGTTCGTTGCGGTGGTATCTTTCGCTTTGCTCTGATGCAGATTCACCGCTGCATAGATCAGCGCAACAACAAGTCCCGTCAGGATCCAGGGTGCAAAGGTCATAGGCATGCCTTCCTGGCTCTCTTCCATGGTCCTGGTCACATAAGTCACACAGGCCTTATATGCCTTATAAGGACTCTCCTCTATGTAGTCATCCACTGCATATAATGCCTGGTCGATCTCATAATTCCCGAAATAGTCATAGACATTTCCGCAGGTGGACAACCAGCTTCCCTTCTGTCCCTCATAGGAATTATCCAAAAGCAATACACCGTTGCCGTGTACTCTGTTATAGCCGTAATTATTGTAATCGTAGAAATTATCCGCCAGATCTCTCATGGCAGTGTTCCAGTCGGCGCTGCCGACTTCTTTCGCATGGAATGCCTCCGGCAGGTTGGGATTCTGTAAATCATACTCTACCGATTCGGAGATCGTTACGATGACGATATCCGCCTGGATCTTCTCCTCGCACTCTGCGATATATTCCCGCAGACTCTGCTCCTCTTCGTCTGTCAGCATATCCGCATAGTCATACACACGTTCCGCGGGCTCCTGATTGTTCCCCCGGACGGTCTTGGCGGTAAGCAGGTGAACAACTGCCGCTCCGATGGTAATTACCGCCAGTATTCCGGCAATGATAAACCATATTTTAAAATATTTGAAGTACTGTCTCAGCGCCTCTCTCTTAATATCTTTTTCCATTGTCCCGTTATCCTTCCCTTATAATCTCTACAGCAGACTGGCAATCGCATTCACCATGCACAAGATTGCCGTCAGTGTTACTCCCAGGGTTCCCGCGTAAGCCCACACCTTTGCTTTGGAGACCGGTGCGATACCTACCAGTTTACCTGTCTGTCCGTTCACATAGAAAGGATACTCTTTCCCTTTATAGGTATAATCATACTTCCATACCGGCAGAAGTCCGTAATTTACATCACTGCCTGTTATGCTGATATTTTCTCCCAGTTTGCGTACACTGGAATAGCCGGAATAGCTGTCATGCAGCATCTTCTGCGCATCTTCCTGCATCTTCGCCTTCGCACGGCTCTCTACCAGATCGGAGGTCATATTGTACCGCTCACTGTAAAATCCGGACAGATACTCCGGCTTGAACTCCTGCAGATCCTTATAATCAAAAGGCTCCATCAGATCCATGACATCATCCGGCATCCCAATGGATGCATCCACAGGAATCTTATCAAAATTAATATCCATGTCCCGGACAACATCATAATAAGAAGTCTCCGTATACTGCGTATTGCCGGTAGTCCAGCTACGCACCTTGGTGCCCTCGCCATGGAATGTACAATTGGTATCATAATCGTAAAACCAGAACGGTACATAATCACCATGGATGCCATTCAGTCTTACCTCAGACAAAAAATCCGTCGGTGCGAAAATACATTTTTCAAATTTGTCACGGATCAGCTTCTTGCAGCCTTCCTTCCCCATACGGAACGGAATCAGCATATGCGGTGTGTAAGCACCGGCAATCTGTTCATCCACGATCACGTAATTATCACAGTACTGACACTGAGTAGCGGAAGTGCTGGCTGTCATAGAAATCTCACCGCCACAGTTGGGACATACCTTCGTCACCTTTTTCTGAGATTCTCCTTCCGCCGCTGCCATTCTGCTTACCGGCTGGTCTGCTCCCGCCGTCGGTGCCGTTCCCTCCGCAGCACCGTTCTCCTCCCCGCTTGTCTCGATCACACCATCCTGGCGCTCTTCACTGTCCTCACTTTCACAGAAAGGACAGAACATTTTCTTTCTCTCCGGACTGTAGACTACATTACCGCCACAGTTTTTACATTTAAAGATCATCTTACCCCTCGCCTTCTGCCTTTTACGACATTTTTCTTGGTAGAACCTTAATTATCTTACCATACATTTTCGCGTATTTCCATAGATGAATATGCACATAAGCTTTTCTTATCGTTCGTTTCCCTGTAGATTTAAGCTTTCATCAGATCCGCATAATCCTCCGGCAGGAACCGGTGATAGATCACATGACACCCTTCGTCACGGAAGCAGTAACAATAAGGGTCTCCCATCTCCTCCGGAAAACGGATCATGACATCAAAGTCCTCTCCCTGCATCTCTTCTATATGGATATTCTCACTATACCGCAAAAATAATTGCCGGATATCCTCAAGTTTACAGTCATGCTGTCCAATCAACCGGATCAGTTCATAGATAAATCCTGTCTCTGCAAAATGCTCATGGACATAGGCACTGCCCTCCTCCGGAATACAGAGGCAGAACCGGTCCCCTCTGCGGGTAACAGTGATTTTTCCAAGCTTTTCTGTCATGCTCTCCGGCTGTCCTGCCAGTGTAAGTTCCATCTGCTTAGCAGTATCCGCAGTGCCTAACAGATGATTCAGCGTGGTTAGCGGATAATACAGGCGGATCTTCTCCCTGCGAAAACCTAACTTTGCCTGTTCCTCCAGGATCACATCCATGAGATTTTTTTCTAACTTTTCAAATGTCATTCTTTATTTCCTTATAAAAATTTATCCAGTTCTGTCTCTACGACCTTCTTTTTCTTCACCTTCGGCGCACGGATCATTCTGCCCTGTGCAACGACCATATCCACATTCCGAAGCACGCGCAGATCCTCTAACGGATTCTTCTCCACCACGATCATATCCGCGCATTTACCGGGCTCCAGTGTACCGGTGATATCTCCGATGCCCGCCATCTCGGCGCCTCTGCAGGTAGCGGTGTACAACGCAAAAGCATTGGAGACTCCCACATACTTGTGGAAATAATATAACTCTCTCCAGAAATCATACTGGGTGATCCAGGGGCATCCCACATCGTTGCCCAGTACCACAGGAATATCGTTGGCAATCGCTGCCTTCGCACAGTCAATGATACCTTCAAATACCACATTGCCGTTAAACTGTTCCACTTCGGAAGCATTGGTAATGGAACGATCGAACAATGCATAGGGAAGTGCCGGAGACAATGTAGTGCACAGGAATGCATTGTGTTCCTTGAAAAGTGTAATCATCTCCTCGTCCGCTTTTGCACCGTGTTCGATGGAGTCTACCCCATTTTTCAAGGCTACTTTTACGCCTTCCGGAGACTCCACGTGGGCAGCCACCTTATATCCCATGGAATGTGCCTTGTCACAGACTGCCTTTACCATCTCGGGTGCCATCTTCAGTTCTCCGGGCACGCCTTTTTCCTTCGCATCCAGCACACCGCCGGTGATCATGAGTTTCACCAGATCCACCTTCTGGGCTTTTGAAGTCTCCAGATGCTGTAATGCTTCGTCTATGCTGCCGGCTGCGACAGCTACGGATCCTGCCATATGACCACCGGGAACAGAGATGCCCTCGTTCGCTGCCAGGATTCTGGGACCGGGCTTTTTGCCTGCGGCAATGTCATCCCGCATTCTGGTATCAAAGTCTCCCAATCCTCCTACGGTACGGATCGTGGTCACACCACTGTAAAGTTCATCCTTTGCAAAACCGCAGACCATATTGTAGGCAACTGCCTTCGTCAGACCGTTGCTCATGATCTTTTTCACCAGGGCTTCATTATCCCGCTGCTTCTTCTGCGGCTTTCCGTTGCCTGCCAGATGCACATGCATATTGATCAGTCCGGGCAGGATGTATTTTCCCTGTAAATCGATCTCTTCGTAACCGGAGGCTGTCAGATTCCGTTTTTCCGCTTCTTCCGCCGGCAAAATCTCAGTGATCTTCCCATCTTCCACCAGGATGACCTGTCCTTGCTGCACCTGCATTTCCCTCGTGCCGTTCAAAATTTTCCCATTGGTAAATACGTACTTCATATCGATACCTCTCCTTCTCTTAAATGTCTTCTCTGATCTCCTGTACCAGTTCCTCACTGCATTCCGCAATGGCACAGATATCTTCATCCGAATATCCTCTGTCAATCATGTTCCGGACGATCTGCACCGTCTTCCCGGTGGATCCGATCTGCTCGCCGATTTGTTCTCCGATCTGTTGTCCAATATGCTGACCGATTTGCTCTCCGATACTCCGTTCCTCTGCCCGCAGATCCATCAACGCCTTACACATATCATATCTCTCCTCTCCGTTTTCCTCGATTGTCACATAATACTCCATATTCTCTGTCAGTTCCCAAAAGCCCATAAGCACTGCCATAACTGCCGCCGTATCCGCAGGCAGTCTGCGGTATGCAGGATCTGAAGCGATCAGCTGCTCCAGCCTGCGTCTGTCACCCCCGCAGGCAAGTGCCTGAAATACTTCTCGCAGATCCGTGCGGAACCGGTCAAAATTATCTTCTTCATTAATACAATATAACTTCATGGGATAGTCTGCAAAAGGAAGTCTCGCCCTGACCGTCTCTTCCTCCAAATTCATCATATCCGCCAGACACAGCGATCCGTCCCAGGTATCCTCCCCGTGGTATAAACATAATGTATACACCGGAACCAGCCTGTCTTCCTTGCGGATTCCGCTGAGACGCTCAGCATTTCTTAGTTCCCGGGTCTCCGCATATCTGCTCCGCAGTTCCCGAAGCTGCTTTAAATACTCCTGTACATCATATTCCATGCAGCGAAGAGGCATTGTATAATCCACATAGCTTTGCGCCTCCACCGCCAGAATCCGGAACATGGTACCATCTTCCATTCTCTTCTTCACATCCCGGTATTCTTCCCTGTGTTTTCCATTCTTCGGTCTTTTTCGTTGGTCACCCCTCCGTCCTCCGGGATGCCCCTGCAGTTCCGGCGGATGTACCGTATAACGCTCCGACTGTTCACTTAACATCTGCGGTTCTATCACCTGCTCCCCCTGAAAAAATATAACATTGAACAGATCCGCGAACCGGTACGCATCCCCCAGGTACTCTTGCATGACTATTTCTGTTTCTCCCATTTGTTACCTCCTTGGTAGTATGATAGGAGATTTCGACAAAAATGTATGTAACAGCATACACGGCATTTACGTACAAACGCATTTAACACTATGCAAAAATCACATTGGGAATACGTCAGGTCAGAATCTCCTGCTTTTAGAATGTTGGAACTTATTGAAAAGCACAATTTTCCGACTTGTCAGATGTATCAGATTTGCCAAAAAAGAAAACTACTATGCTTTGTATTAAACATAGCATAGTAGTCTCTTCGTTGCAAGTATTATTCTTATTTTCTAAGAATTATTTGTTGTAATTTACGATCTGTCCGAAATCAGCCTTCAGGGAAGCGCCGCCTACCAGACCACCGTCGATGTCTGCCTGTGCAAACAGTTCGGGAGCGCTGGAAGCAGATACGGATCCGCCATACTGGATACGGATAGCTGCTGCGGTTGCATCATCGTAGATTTCAGCGATACACTCACGGATTGCCTTACATACTTCCTGTGCCTGCTCGGTAGTAGCTACCTTGCCGGTACCGATAGCCCAGATGGGCTCGTATGCGATAACAGCGGTTGCTGCCTGTGCGGCAGTTACATTCAGGAATGCGATTTTGATCTGCTGACGGATGAAGTCGATGGTAACACCCTGCTCTCTCTGAGTCAGAGTCTCACCACAGCAGATGATGGGAGTAATGCCATGCTCGAAAGCCTTGAGGACTTTCTTATTCACGGTCTCGTCGGTCTCTGCAAAGTACTCTCTTCTCTCGGAGTGACCGATGATTACATACTTCACGCCTGCATCATCTAACATTGCGGGAGAGATCTCGCCGGTGAAAGCACCCTTCTCCTCGAAGTACATATTCTCGGCACCAATCATGATATTGGAACCTTTTGCTGCCTCCATAGCGGGAATGATGTCGATTGCGGGAACGCACAGAAGTACGTCTACTTCATCATTTGCTACGAGAGGTTTTAAAGTATTGATCAATTCTACTGCCTGGCTGGGAGTCATGTTCATCTTCCAGTTGCCGGCAATGATCTTCTTTCTTGCCATAACCATACACCTCTTATTTTTTTATCGTTCTTATCGTATACCGGAGAATGCCTGAGGCATTCTCCTCAGAGTAACTTAGAAATACTTAGACGGCGTACTTTTGACGCCTTAGTATTTCTTTATTCTGTTTTGTCATCTGCTGCGGCAACACACGGCGTTGCCTTCATGACTGATGCTTATTTATCGTCTGCTGCAGCAACGCCGGGAAGCTCTTTGCCTTCCAGGAACTCCAGGGAAGCACCGCCACCGGTAGAAATATGGGTCATCTTGTCAGCGAAACCAAGCTGGTTAACAGCTGCTGCGGAATCACCGCCACCGATAATGGTAGTTGCATCTGTCTCAGCCAGAGCCTTTGCTACTGCGATAGTACCTGCTGCCAGGGTAGGATTCTCGAATACACCCATAGGTCCGTTCCATACAACAGTTTTAGCAGTCTTAACAGCCTCAGCATACAGAGCTGCGGTCTTAGGTCCGATATCGCATCCCTCTCTGTCTGCAGGCATGTTGGTAACATCATAAACCTGAACTTCTACAGGAGCATCGATAGGGTTAGGGAAATCGGCGATGGTTACAGAGTCAACAGGAAGCAGTAACTTCTTGCCAAGCTTCTCAGCCTTAGCCATCATTTCCTTACAATAGTCGATCTTGGTATCATCTACCAGAGACTTACCGATCTCATATCCCTTCGCCTTTAAGAAGGTGTATGCCATACCACCACCGATGATCAGGGTATCGCACTTCTCCAGCAGGTTAGAGATAACGTTCAGCTTATCAGCAACCTTAGCACCACCCAGGATTGCTACGAAAGGTCTTACGGGATCTTCCACAGCTTTACCTAAGAAGTTGATTTCCTTCTCCATCAGGTAACCTACTACGTTCTGACCACCCTTAGCGGTGATGAATTTGGTAACACCTGCTACGGAAGCATGTGCTCTGTGAGAAGAACCGAATGCATCACATACATAAATATCAGCCAGATCAGCCAGTTCTTTGCTGAATTTTTCACCGTTCTTGGTCTCTTCTTCACCACGGAAACGCGTATTCTGTAACAGAACCACATCGCCTTCCTTCATGTTCTCAACAGCCTTGGTAGCTGCTTCACCGGTTACGTTGTAATCTGCTACGAAAGTAACCTCTTTGCCCAGCTTCTCGGACAGTCTCTTGGCAACGGGTGCCAGAGATTCACCTTCATTGGGGCCATTCTTTACCTTGCCCAGATGAGAGCACAGGATAACCTTGCCGCCATCGTTGATCAGCTTTTTGATTGTGGGCAGAGCAGCAACGATACGGGTATCGTCAGTGATTTCACCGTTCTTCAGGGGAACGTTAAAGTCGCATCTTACCAGGACTCTCTTTCCCTTTGCGTTAATGTCATCTATAGATTTCTTATTTAATCCCATGGTATTAACCTCCAAATATTTTTAGTATCTAAAAAGGGTCCGGTCCTTGTAAGACCGGACCCTGATAGGTCTTTACGCGTTAACGCAAGCTGAACTTATGCTAACTCGCTGAAGTACTTAATGGTACGAACCATCTGAGAGGTGTAGCTGTTCTCGTTATCATACCAGGATACAACCTGTACCTGAGTATTGCCATCTTCCATAGGAGCAACCATGGTCTGAGTTGCATCGAAGATGGAACCGTAGGTGCTGCCTACGATATCGGAAGATACGATCTCATCGGTGTTGTAACCGAAGGACTCGGTAGAAGCAGCCTTCATTGCTGCGTTGATCTCTTCCTTGGTTACAGCGCCCTTAACTACTGCTACCAGAATGGTGGTAGAACCGGTAGGGGTCGGAACACGCTGAGCGGAACCGATCAGCTTGCCGTTCAGTTCGGGAATTACCAAACCGATTGCCTTAGCAGCACCGGTAGAGTTGGGAACGATGTTGCAAGCGCCTGCACGGCTTCTTCTCAGATCGCCCTTTCTCTGAGGTCCGTCAAGGATCATCTGGTCACCGGTATAAGCGTGAACAGTGGTCATGATACCGCTCATGATAGGTCTGCAGTCGTTCAGAGCCTTAGCCATAGGTGCTAAGCAGTTGGTGGTGCAGGAAGCTGCGGAGATAACGGTATCTTCGGGCTTCAGGGTCTTGTGGTTAACATTGTATACGATGGTAGGAAGGTCGTTACCTGCAGGAGCAGAAATAACAACTTTACGAGCACCGGCAGTGATATGTGCGGAAGCCTTCTCCTTAGAGGTGTAGAATCCGGTACACTCCAGAACTACATCAACCTTTAATTCACCCCAAGGAAGCTTGCTTGCGTCAGCCTCTTTGTAGATGGTGATGGTCTTGCCGTTAACAGTGATGCTGTCCTCGCCAGCCTCAACGGTGCTTGCATACTTGTAAACACCCTGAGAAGAATCATACTTCAACAGATGTGCCAGCATCTTAGGGCTGGTTAAATCGTTGATTGCTACTACTTCATATCCTTCTGCATCGAACATCTGTCTGAATGCAAGACGACCGATACGGCCGAAACCATTAATTGCTACTCTTACTGCCATTTTAGTTTCCTCCTAAAATTTTAATTTTATATCTTTTGGCTTTCCGTTATTCACAGATTGTCAAAATTTTATCAGCAAAAACATTTTACCTAATTCCGGATTATAATTCAAGATGTAAATGAAAAATATTTGTGATTTTGTAGTAAATTTTACAGTTTGTTTAGAAATGCTATGGTTTTTCCCTTCATTTTTGCTATAATAGGTTCACCCGCAGGAACGCCTGCCGGACTGTCAGCCGTCATTTTCCGGTTTCTGCGCACAGAAAATGATTTCAAAAGTTTGTAAAACGATGAAATCGTATTTATTAATAACCAGAAAGGATGAAAAATATGTCTATCAAAGCAGATTGTCATCTTCACTCTTCTTTTTCGGGAGATTCCCAGGCTCCCATGCCCGAGATGATCGATAAAGGGATCTCCCTGGGGCTTGAGACCATGTGTTTCACCGAACATAACGATTTTGATTATCCCAATACGGAGGAAGGTCCCGGCAGCATCTTTTTGCTGAATACGGATTCTTATCTGTATGATGTGCTCCGCTGCCGTGCGAAATATGAAGGAAAAATGCGGATCCTCTTCGGTGTGGAAATGGGATTGCAGCCCCATCTGGCTGACTGCGATGAAGATTTTACTTCCGCTTATGATTTCGATTTTGTCATCGGCTCCACCCATCTGTGCCAGGGAATGGATCCCTATTATCCGGAATTTTTTGAGAAATTCTCTTCCGAAGAAGAAGCCCTCAGGGCATATTTTGCGGAGACGCTGGAAAATCTGAAATGCCATGACGATTACGATGTCTTAGGGCACTTGGATTATATCGTCCGCGTGGCTCCGAGCAAGGATAAAAATTATTCCTATGACAAATATAAGGATGCCCTCGATCCGATCTTAGAGCTGCTGGTACAGCAGGGAAAAGGTCTGGAGTTAAACACCGGAAGTTTCCGCTACGGTCTCAGACAGCCTCATCCCTGTACCGATGTTCTGCGCCGCTATCATGAACTGGGCGGTGAGATCATCACCGTGGGAACCGACGCCCACAAGATCCAGGATGTAGGCTCCTACCTGGATCTGGCTTCCGAGATCCTGCAGCTGTGCGGTTTCAAGTATTACACCATCTACGAAAGACGCAGCCCGGAATACCATAAGTTATAAAAAAGATGCCCACGAATCCCTCAGTCACTTCCATTCGTGGGCACCTTTTATTTTTTTAATTGAATATGTTCCTTCATCAGCTCGCAAAAAAGTGCATCCGCTGTCCAGGAGACATTATGCGGCGTAATGATCGCCTTCAGTGCAACAGGCGGCAATCCTGTCGCCTTATATTCCGCCAGAAAAATATCCATCTGTTCGGGAAGCATTCCGGAAAACACCAGCATTTCCGTTACGAAATCCGGTCCCATGTAGGTTTTTCCATCCTTGTGAAAGCCACTGATTCCCGCTAATGTCCCGATCTTCTGTCCATAGTCCCTGCGGCTCACCACCGTCACATCCACACCGATTTTCTCTGCTGCCAAACGTACTGCCCGGTCTTTTTGTGTATTCACACCAAATAATAATATTTTTGCCATTATATTTCCTCACAGTCCATCACGCGAAATCCATTCTCCCGAAGCAATCCGGCGAATACGCCCTGTCCGGGGATGAGGCGACCGGTGAAAGTGCCGTCGTAGATCTGCCGCGCGCCGCAGCTGGGGCTCCTGGATTGCAAAATTGCCAGATCGATGCCGTTCTCTCCGGCGATCCGCAGCGCTTCCTCTGCGCCTTTCCGAAACTGTCTGTCCACACTTATGCCCTTGCAGTTTGTGACCATGCCCTCAACGATCTCCACCGGATCTCTCGGGATCGGAAGTCCTCCCAGCACCTCGGGACATACCGGGATCACCTCATGTCCCGCCACATAAGCTGCTACGCGCTCACTGTAATTATTCTTCCCGTTATATTTGCAGTTTTCACCTAGCAGACAGGCACTGACCAGTATTTTCATGTCTCCGCTCCTTCTCCCGCACCTCCGAAAAATGTCCCGGTTCTGGATAGCTGCATTCATTTTACATGGACTCAGCAGACATCCGTTACAGCAGTGGTGCGATCAGCCGCATAATACACTGCCAGCCTCTCACCGCCATATTTTTTCTGCCGTCGCGGTATTTGTCCGTGACTTCCTCACTATCGTGCAGCAATGTCTCAAAATCCGCCTCAATATCACGGATGGCCTCGCAGCCGTGCATCCAGACACCGTTTTCAAAATGGTGATACAGGCTTCGGTAATCCATATTGATGGTACCGACCGTTGCGGTATCGTCATCACACAGCATCTGTTTTGCGTGTAAAAATCCCGGTGTATATTCATAAATCCGTACACCCTGACGCACCAGTCCGGAATAGTAGGATCTGGTCACACCGTAGATGATTTTTTTATCCGGAATACCGGGGGTAAATACGCGCACATCCACACCCCGTTTGGCTGCCAGTCCCAGCTCTCTCGTCATCTCATCACTGATGATCAGGTAGGGCGTTGACACATAGAGACGTTTCTTTGCCGTCTTAATCAGATTCAGATAGACATTCTCTCCCACCGGTTCCCCATCCAACGGAGAATCCGCATAAGGCTGAACATATCCGGATACATTCTGTGCATTTTCATCTTTTGTGCCTTCCTGTGACGCTTTCAGATACTTTTCATAATCTGTATCTGTCTGCCCCATAACGTTCCACATTTCCAAAAACATCATGGTAAAGCTCTGCACGGCTCTGCCGGTCAGCTTCACACCGGTATCTTTCCAGTAGCCGTAGGGATGGGTAATGTTAAAATACTCATCTGCCAGGTTATATCCGCCGGTAAATCCCACTTTTCCGTCGATAACCATGATCTTACGATGATCACGGTTATTCATAAATATATTTAAAAACGGTACCACATAGTTGAATACCCGGCACTGTGCACCGATGGCATTCATGCGGTCAATAAAGCTTTTATCCAAAAAGCCGATGCATCCCACATCATCGTACAGAATACGGACTTCCACGCCTTCGGCGGCTTTTCTCGCCAGTACATCCTTAAGCCGTGCAAAAGCCTCTGCCTCCTCTATGGCATGATATTCCAGAAAAATAAATTGCTTTGCCCTCTCCAGTTCCCGCAGCTGTTCCTCATATCCCAAATATGCCTCCGGATAAAATTTTACATTCGTTCCGTCATATACCGGATAATTGCCATACTTCCAGATATAATGGCACTGGTTGGCGGACATGGGGTCTTCCTCTTCCAAATGCTGTACCACGGTTTCATCCTTGGGATTTAAAGGGAACAATTGAGCATCCACATCTTCAAATTTCCGGATGATTTTATGCATGGCCTCTTTATGTCCGAATAATCCGTAGATACACAAGCCAAATACAGGGAACGCCAATATTACAATAATCCAGGGCATCTTGAAGGCGGCATTGGTATGTTTTCCGTAAATTCTGAGCGCCACCACCAAAGCCAGAAGGCTGGTGAATAATGAAATTAACGAAGAATACCGGTTCAGCCAAATCATCAGAATCAGAATCCACAGAATCTGCAAAACTACCGCAATTGCAGCAAACGCTATTCTTCCTATGCTGTTTTTGACATTTCCCTTTACTTCCGAACGCATCTGTTTTTTCTCACCCATAGATCTCCTCTTTCGTCCTTCCTGCGTATGTCCGTCTGCTCCTCACACAGAACGCCGCCCTTGCCTGTGACCGGTCAGGTCTGCGTTCTATGGATGAGCTTATTGTATTCATCGTACAACATTTTTTCAAAAGTCTCAAGTATTCCAACGACTGCCGCCTGTTTTTGGTCTGCTCCACCTTACCCGTGGTCACACAATACCACGATTGTACTCGGCGTCGTCTGTGCCGGAATACTCCGAGTGGAAGAAGCGTAGCTGACTACCAGGTTATGATTGGCGGGGCTCGCCTGAAAATACTGGTTGTTCACAGTCCGGACATCCACGGTGCCGTCTAAGTTCAGCTGCAGGGTCTGCTCCTCATTGATCAGGGAATTGTTGTAGTAACTCACATCCACAAAACGGTCGTTACGATCCTCCGCTACCACCACTGCCGTATACTGGGGCGGATAGATCAGGGGCATGGGAGCATCATTGCGGTACCAGAAGGTTGCCATCATCCCCACAGACAGTGTAGTGAAATCCACCACATACGTATCCGGGTTGATGAAAAAGTTCACCGTGTTGCCATCTGTATCCTCGATGGTGGCAAATAAAAGGCATCCGTCGGCTCTGCGGCCGCCCTGTCCTGCCGGTACCAGGTCCACAATCGTTCCCTTCATGGAGCCGAAGCTGCTCCTTCTCATTGGTCTCTGAAACGAAAAACGATAATCCATAGTCTCTCCTGATAAATGCTCATGGCTTTCTCTTATTATATGCACTCCGGTGCCGCTGTTGTCATGCGCCGTGATAAAAATGCAGGACCACTATTGTAAAAATAGTGATCCCGGTCTTTTCGACTATTCAATGCTCTGGATTCGCAGGACGCAGAAACCGTCCCGTAGCGTTTCCTGACAGAATAACGCTTTACAGAATAATGGTTCCGCCGCCCAGCACATGCTCGTCCTGATAGAACACCATTGCCTGTCCCGGTGTTGCGGCACGTACCGGTGCGTCAAAAGTACAGAGCACTCTGCCGTCCGGCTGTTTGGTAAGAGTTCCGTACTCTCCCTTATGGTTGTAACGGATCTTCGCCAGTACTCTGGTGGGCTCTGTGATATCCTCCACCGCCATGAAATTTACATTTTCGCACAGCACTTTTTCGGTAAAAAGCTCCTGATCGGAACCGATCACCACCTCATTGGTCTCAGGGCGGATCGCAGTGACAAACACTCTCTCCCCCATGGGAAGTTCCAGTCCTCTTCGCTGTCCTAATGTATAATGGGTGATACCTTTATGACGACCCAGGATCCTGCCGTCCTCCGTGACAAAATTGCCCGGTCCCGGCACCTTTTCTCCCGCTTCTCTGTCGATAAAAGAGGCATAATCATTGTCCGGCACAAAGCAGATCTCCTGGCTGTCCGGCTTATGTGCCACCGGAAGGAGCGCTTCTTCTGCCATGGCGCGGATCTCGTCCTTAGTGTATTCTCCCACCGGCATCAGGGTATGGGAAAGCTGATCCTGGGTCAGATTATACAGCGCATAGGTCTGATCCTTCGCCGCCGTAACGGAATTGCGGATGGCGAAACGACCGCTCGGTAGTCTGTCGATCCTCGCATAATGTCCCGTGGCAATATAGTCCGCACCGATCTCTAAGCTTCTCTGTAACAGGGATTCCCACTTCACATAACGGTTGCAGGCGATACAGGGATTCGGCGTATGCCCTCTTAAATACTCGTCCACAAAATAATCCATGACATGGCATTTGAACTCTTTTTTAAAGTTCATGACATAATAGGGAATCTCCAGTCTCTGCGCCACTCTTCTGGCATCATCAACCGCCGACAGACCGCAGCAGCCGCCGTTGGCCTCCTTGGCTGCTTCCTCTTCGTCCTGCCAGATCTGCATGGTGACACCGATGACATCATAGCCCTGTTCTTTTAATAACATGGCTGCCACGGAGGAATCCACACCTCCGGACATGCCCACTACTACTTTTTTCTTCATAGATCTTAATAGTCTTCCTCTTCTTCGCCCTCACTGATATCGTTCTTGGGCTTCTGCAGACCTTCAATGGTGATATGATTCTTCTCCGCATAATCCCACAGAGCTGCATGAATAGCTTCCTCTGCCAGCAAGGAGCAGTGTACCTTTACGGGAGGCAGTCCGTCTAAAGCCTCCATTACCGCCTTGTTCGTCACCTGCAAAGCTTCCTGAATAGTCTTGCCCTTGACCAGTTCGGTAGCTATGGAGCTGGTAGCCACGGCAGCGCCGCAGCCGAAAGTCTTGAACTTTGCTTCTCTGATAATCCCGTTCTCGTCAATATCCAGGAACATTCTCATAATATCTCCGCACTTTGCATTGCCCACGGTACCTACGCCGCTGGCATCCTCGATTTCCCCCACATTTCTGGGGTTCTGAAAGTGATCCATTACCTTTTCACTGTACATATATCTGTTATCCTCTTCTTTCTCGCTTAGTTATTCTTCTGGCTTTTCATGAAGTCTTCGTATAAAGGAGACATATCCCGCAGTCTCTGTACGATTTTTTTCACTTCTTCCGCTACGATATCCATCTCTTCCTTCGTGGTCTCCTCAGACAGTGTCAGACGTAAGGAGCCATGGGCTTCCTCATGCTTTAAGCCGATGGCTAACAGCACATGGGAGGGATCTAAGGATCCCGAAGTACATGCAGATCCGCTGGAAGCGCAGATGCTCTTCATATCCAGCATGATCAGCATGGATTCTCCCTCAATGAACAGGAAGGAGAAGTTGATATTATTCGGAAGTCTCTTCGTGCGGTGACCGTTCAGCCAGCAATGGGGGATCTCATTCTCCAGACGTCCGATCAGATAGTCACGCAGTTCGATCTCCTTGCGGGTCTTGGTGTCCATGATACGCATGGCACGCTCTACGGCAGCTCCCAGTCCCACAATGCCGGGGATATTCTCCGTACCGGCTCTGCGGTTTCTCTCCTGCGCTCCGCCGTGTACAAAGGAACGGATCTTCACACCTTTACGGATGTATAAAAAGCCGATGCCCTTGGGACCGTTTAACTTATGACCGCTGGCGCTGAGCATATCGATATGCATCTCGTCCACGTTGATGGGAACCTGTGCATAAGCCTGTACCGCATCGGTGTGGAACAATACGCCGTGCTCCTTCGCGATCTCACCGATCTCAGCAATAGGCTCGATGGTACCGATCTCGTTATTGGCGAACATCACACTGATCAGAATGGTGTCGGGACGGATGGCTGCTTTCAACTCATCCAGGCTGATCAGACCGTCTCTGTCCACGTTCAGGTAAGTGATCTCAAAGCCTCTCTTCTCCAGATACTCGCAGGTATGGAGAATGGCATGGTGCTCGATCTTCGTGGTGATGATATGTTTTCCCTTGGAAGCATAAGCTTCTGCGGTAGCTTTTAATGCCCAGTTGTCGGACTCGGAACCACCGGCGGTAAAATAAATCTCCTCCGGCTTCGCACCCAGGCTGTCCGCGATGGTCTGGCGGGCATGATCCATTGCCTTTTTGCTCTCGGCACCCAGACTGTAAATCGTGCTGGCATTGCCGTAATATTCACTGAAGTACGGGAGCATTGCGTCCACGACCTCCGGTGCCGTCCTGGTAGTTGCTGCATTATCCAAATATATCATATTGCCTCATTTCCGCATGTTTCATGCATTTTCGTCCTTATTTCACTGCTATTCATGATAGCATTCACTTTGCAGTTCTGTCAACAACAGAGACCGAATATACTTTTGCAAGATCTTTTATCCAAAAAGGGTCCAAAGTACGCCTATGAAGCACGCCAAACGTCACCCTCTCATCTTCGGGACTTTACTTCTGACCACCACCGGTCTCATCACCCGTATCATCGGTTTCTTCTACCGGATCTATCTGTCCAGGCTCTTCGGGGAAGAAGGCATGGGCATCTATCAGCTGCTCAGTCCGGCACTGTCCCTCTCCTTTTCCCTGACAGCTGCGGGCTATCAGACCGCCATCTCAAAATTCGTGGCAGAACGATGTGTCAGACGTCATTCCGGGGATCTGAAAGTCTTAGCTGCCGGAGCCTGCATCACACTGCCACTGTCTCTTGCAACGAATGCCGTCCTGTTCCTGGCGGCGGAGCCCATCGGTACTTTTTTGTTAAAAGAGCCCCGGACCGTATCCATGCTGCGGATCCCGTCCTTCTCCATCCCCTTTGCCGCGCTGCACGCCTGTATCAACGGCTATTTCTATGGGAAAAAGAAGGCTTCCGTCCCTGCCTTTACACAGCTTTTGGAACAGCTTGCCAGAGTCGGCTGTGTCTTTCTCGTCACCGGTGCCGATCTTGCTAAAGGGTGCACTCCTTCCATCAATGCCGCGGTTCTTGGTCTGACCGTGGGCGAGATCTTTTCCATGCTGGTGGCTTTCCTATGCCTATATCTGCATCTGTTCCGGCACCTGTCCATTCTCACCCTCCCGGAACTTCTTCCCACCCGCAGCATCTTCCGGGATCTTCTGGGAATGGCACTGCCGCTGACCGCCAACCGCATTGTTCTCAACATTTTGCAAAGTATCGAAGCCATCTCCATCCCCCAGAAGCTTCTGCTCTACGGTTATGATACCACCACAGCCTTAAGTGTATACGGAGTGCTCACCGGCATGGCGATGCCCATGATCTTTTTCCCCAATGCCCTGACCAGTTCCGTGGCTGTACTTCTCCTGCCCACCATCTCGGAAAACCATGCCAGAGGAGACCGTGGATCCGTCATAAACGACACCCTGCGCACCGTAAAATATTGCAGTCTCATGGGATTCTTCTGTCTGTGCTGTTTTTTGTTTCTGGGTGACTGGGTGGGAACGAAACTGTTCCACAGTGAACTGGCCGGTCATTTTATCGTGACTTTGGGATTTATCTGTCCTTTTCTGTATCTGGATACCACACTTTCCAGTATCTTGCAGGGGCTTGGCATGGCGGGGCGGATCTTTTTCTCCAACGTGATCTGCCTTCTGATCCGGCTCCTGTTCGTATTTTTTGCCATTCCCGCAATCGGTATGCAGGGATACCTGTGGGGGATCCTGGTCAGTCAGATGGTGTTAGCCGTAATCTATTTTTTCTGCCTTTACCGTTTCTTCCGGAAAGATTAAAAACACCTCCGTTGCCCACTTACACCGGGCTGACGGAGGTATCTGTTCTTCTATCTTATTTATCTTATTCGGATCCTATTCCGTAAATACCGTTTTGCTTCCCACAAAGTACTGTGAAGACAGGACAATAGAGATGTTTTTGCGTTTTCGCTGTCTTGATTTGAACACTCTCGGCACAATCATTTTACATCACTCCGTTTCTGTTTTCAAGGTTTTTACAGTGTCATCTCGATTTCTCTCTATATTTGCATTGTGTTGCACACAGCATCGTATTCTGTTGTTGGGTTTCATACGCAACACCTTCAGTAGGATAAACGGGTACGGATCAAAGGCTTTGGCTGCCAGAATGACATTGACGACCATCCAAAGGACAAGCACGCCGGTAAAGGAAAAGATAAACGCCCAGCTGCCGGCAAATTTTGCAATGGCATCCGCCGCACGCTGTCCTAATGTATACTTTTCCTTTCCCGTTTCCGGCTTGACCGAAATTTTGCTGTCTGCCAGCAAATTCAGCACTTCCTCGTCGGTCATATCGTGACGGATATCGTTTAATACTTCTCTTAACAGCTTCCTGTTTTCTTTCATGATCATTGTTCCTCTCTCTCGGTTTTGTTTATAGTATGCAGAAAGAAATCCGGTCCTTTTTCCTTAAACAAAAGCAGTGAAATGCCGAGCAGCAGATCGGCATGTATGGCAGGCTCATCCAAAGGAATGTTAAAGTCGTCATCTATTCTGCGGATGCGGTAAAGCACCGTGTTTCGATGAGTAAAGAGGGCATCACAGGTCTTCTTCAGGGATCGACAGCAGGTCAGATAGTGATAAAGCGTTTCGCAATACTGCGTATCTTTCTCCTTATCGTGGGCGGCAAGCGCCCGGATCTCTTTTGCAATCAGGTCGCTTCTGCCCTCCAAATTTTTCAGCAGAAGCGGTGTGCGAAGCTGTGCCACCGTGCAGACATTTCCGCTGTGGAAACGGTGATCTGTCATCAGTTCCAGCGCTTCGTGGGCTGTGCGGTAAAGAGCAGGCAGCTCAAACAGGTCATTGATTCCGTCTGATATGACTACTTTTAATTGAAACTCCTCCGCCAAAGCAGAAAAGCCATTGAAATCCGTTTTCCCATGTAAGAACAGAAACACATCTCCCCGATATAAAAAGGAATGGGACTGCGGAAATCTTACGCCGAGCTCGTCCTTCAGATGCCGTTTACCGAGATATTCATTGTGATAGGCGGTCAGGTCAAGCAAAGCAAAGCCTGTGGGATGAAAATCTGCGAGGTAAGTACCGGAGGCTTGCAGACGAAAATAAGGTGCTGAAGAAAAGCCTCCGTCCAAAAGATGCATTAAAATATCCTCTGCCGTTTCAAA
>DJEP01000120.1:19563-20725 GCA_002431915.1 Lachnospiraceae bacterium UBA5895
TCCGTATCCACACAAATAAGATAGCCCAGCCGCACGCCGGAGCTGATAAGCGGTGCAAAACGGCGGCGGTATTCGCTGTCCTCCAACTTCACATAGTCTGCTTTCCCGGCAGACAGTGCGTAGCTTTGACTGATAGTCGCACCGGCTTCATAGGTGATCTCTCCCTGCCTCACGGCATCCTGAAAAAGCGAATCGTTAAAGCCGAGCGGTCGGTGATGAGCCGTAACATGGAAGGTATCGTCCAGTACAAGCAGCGGACATTCCAGCAGTGCACCGGCGTCGGCAGCCAGCGCCTTTATGTCGTCCTGCGCGAAAAACTCCGCCAAAAGTGCGTCGACGCTTCCGTTTTTCCAATTTGCTTGATCCATATCTATCCCCATTCCGCTTGTGCAAAAAGCACAAGTGTTTTTTATTTTATTGTACTGCCGTACCATTGTCATTTCAAGTACAAAAGATTAAAATGTACGCAGAAAACAAAGAAAGAGCAACAAAAAGGCGGTGAAAAGATTTATGGCTTCTAAATCAATGAGAGTTTTGAATATAGTTTCCGGTGTGCTTTTGATTGCGGTTGGTATCTATTGCTTGTGCAATGAGGACATTGCAGCAGAAACGGTGGGCTTGATGGTCGGCATACTCATGTTGATTTCGGGCATTATTGAAATCGTTGTGTTTGCTGCAACAAGTGGATTGCTGTTCGGTTCCGGCTGGTTGCTGTTGGACGGTGTGCTAACTGTGATTTTGTCACTGTTCCTGCTTTTCAATCAGTGGTTCACCATGCTCTCGCTTCCATTCCTGTTTACGGTTTGGCTTTTGTTTTCCGGCATTTCTCGGTTCGTCAGTGCATTCGATTTGAAAGCGCTCGGTGTTCACAACTGGGGATGGGTTTTAGCCGTCGGCATTGTTTTGATGATTGCCGGGTTTATCTGTATGATGGATCCGTGGATCAGCATAACGGCTGTCGGTATGACAGTTGGACTTGTGTTCCTGCTTGAAGGTATCAGTTCTATTGTCTATGCCTGTATCCCGAGAACGAGATAATATTTTGAAAGCAATGCTTAGGTGCGCCTCAACGCACTGCAAAGCTTTAATATAGATAAAAAATCATTTGGAGGAATGAATTATGTTACCCAGCATTTACGGTGAAAACATGTTAGACGATTTC
>DJEP01000105.1 GCA_002431915.1 Lachnospiraceae bacterium UBA5895
GGGTTCGACTCCCGTCTACTCCATAGTCGGAAATACCTGAAAACACAGAGCTTTCAGGTATTTCTGGATTTAATCGTTGTATCATTGATTGTGCATTGGAAAAGCACAGTAGAAAGGGGATGGAAATTATGAGCGAAAAAGAAAGAGCAATACAGTTGTTGGACAGAGTTCCGGAATATAAAATGGGTTATGTTTTAGCTTATATTCAGGGAATTACAGCTGATGAAGATGCAGACGATCGTTTTTGTGAAAAAATGATTCAAGATTATAATAGTTCACCTGATGAAGATAAAGAGGACATTACATTTGAGGAGTGTCATTGATAAACTCCCTCAAAACGAGAAAATGCGCGTAGTTAAGGCAATAGAAATCCTTCCGGATGGTGAAGACATAAAAAAGCTGAAAGGACATGATGAATTACTACGGTTAAGGGTGGGAAGTTATAGAATTATTTATACTGTAGATAATGGAAAACTAACCGTTTACGTCATTGATGCTGGTAACAGAGGAGAAATCTATAATCAATATTAAAATTGTTCAAAGTACGCATAAGTGTGGTAAATGCTACAAGCCGATATCAGTAATTCACTGGTATCGGCTTTTTTAGGTAAAGCTTGTGTATTTGCCAATGAATGAGGTATAATTTCCAAAGAATTTTACAAGGGAGTAATTGACAAGCTATGAAAATGAGACACAATAGAAGCCCGAAATGGATACTAATGCAACTGTCGTTATGGTTGGTATTGCTATTGACGTTCACCGGCTGTGCGGAGAACACCGCCGCATCACAGGACAGCCCTTATTCTGCGGAAGTCCTGGCGACGATCCCCTCCGAATTGCAGGAGACATCGGAGAGTGCAGCATCGGAGCCCGAATCCGGACAGCCACAGGAAGAACTTTCGGATGCTCAGGAAGCAGAACAGGGCAAAACCGCAGCAGCAGTCCCGACGGCAGAGAGCAGTGCAGCATTTTCCCTGCAGGACATCCCTGCATATTCCGGCACACCTTATACGGAGGTCAATGGCAATCAGCCTTATTTCACAGAGGCGGATTTGACCACACAGTCCTTCGAGACTTACAGCGGACTGGACAGCCTGGGACGCTGCGGCGTGGCATATGCCAACGTGGGGCAGGATCTGATGCCGACAGAACCCCGGGGAGAGATCGGTTCCGTGAAACCCACCGGCTGGCATCTGGTGAAATACGATAACGTGGATGGAAAATACCTCTATAACCGCTGCCATCTGATCGCCTACATGCTGACAGCAGAGAACGCTAACCCGCAGAACCTCATCACCGGAACCAGATATCTCAACGTGCAGGGAATGCTCCCGTTCGAGACGAAAGTATCAGACTATGTAAAGGCTACCGGGAATCACGTATTGTATCGTGTAACGCCCATCTTTGACGGTGATAACCTCCTGGCAGACGGCGTCCTCATGGAAGCGTACTCCGTGGAAGATGCCGGAGAGGGAATTCGCTTCTGCGTCTTTGCCTACAATGTACAGCCGGGAATCGGCATCGATTATGCCACCGGAGACAACTGGGTGGAGAGCGACGCAGTATCCCAGGGAACCACGTATGTGCTGAATACCAACACCATGAAATTCCATTATCCCACATGCTCCAGTGTGGATGACATGAAAGAAAAAAATAAACAGGTCTACACGGGCAGCAGAGAGGATGTTATCAATATGGGATATGTTCCCTGCAAACGGTGCAATCCATAATAAGACAGAACAATCAAACGAGAATGCGCAATAAATTGCGCATTCTCGTTTTTGCACATCAAGAGAAAAACAAGAAATAAATACACTAAAACAGTGCAAAACACACAAAAAATAAATGATAAAATTATTATTTTTGTCAATTTAAAATACAAAATGCACATGATATAATCCAAACATAGCTGAGCAAACGGTTGCGCAAACGAGTTGCGCACCAGGGAGGATGCTGAGTGGGATATAGCAGTTCCGACCGGTGCGGGGGCATCGGTCGGAAAGTAGAAAGGGAAGGTGCATTATGAAACGAAGAAAGTTTGGGAGAGGAATCAGCGTTTTATTGGCAGCAGCGATGTTGCTTGGAACAACTTCCGTAGAAGGTCTTGTAGTTCGCGCGGAAGAATCAAACGACGCATGGGAGAATACGGGACTCCTTATGAACGGAGATTTTGAAGACGGAGATACCGGTTGGACAGTCAGTGGCGGAAATGCGGATTGCACAGTTAAAAGTGATGAGTATGCAACGAACAATACCACAAGTTTTTATCATATCTATGCAGGAGAAGATACTGAGTTCTCATTACAGCAGGTAATAGCGGATGTCGAGCCGGGTACTTACAAAGTAGAGATGGAGCAGGATGGGGAGTCAATGACTTCCGGACTGAGTCTGCAGACCGGGGACATGATAGAAGAGCTTCCGGCGACGACCGGTTGGAATAGTTGGGAGGACGTTTCTTCAGAAGAATTTGTCGTAGAGGAAGTCACGGATCTGACGATTGCCTTGACAGGATCAATCAATGCAGGCTACTGGGGAGATTTTGACAATATTGTTTTATTGAAAAAATCGGATGCAACAGAGGAAACGAAAGATGCGACGACCGTAGATACCGGAGAGGAAATCCGGTGGAAAGATTCCAAGCTGTTGGATAACGGAGATTTTGAAGAAGCAACGGATTCGGTTCCTGACGCATGGACGATCAGTTGCAGTGGTGGAGAAGACGGAACGTACGGCTATACT
Organism: Lachnospiraceae bacterium UBA5895; assembly: GCA_002431915.1. GTDB lineage: Bacteria > Bacillota > Clostridia > Lachnospirales > Lachnospiraceae > Acetatifactor. The sequence continues at coordinate 2,740 of DJEP01000105.1, forward strand.
GTTAAGACGGATCAGTGGGCAACCAATAATAAGACACAGATGCTGAATTTATGGAACAACAGTACGAGTCAGACAGTAGAAGTAGTGATCAGCCAGACGGTGACAAAGGCACCTGCCGGAAGATATTATCTTTCTTTTGGATTGGAAGGTGCTGCTGCACAGACAGATATGAAGGTGAAGATCAACGGCACGGAACTTGCTTTTCCAGCAACGGGAGGCTGGGATGTATGGCAGACCGTTGCTACCCAGGTGTTTACACTGACGGAAGAGACTGAACTCACGATAGAGTTCAGCGGCACCATCAATACCGGATACTGGATGGATCTGGATGATGTAGTATTACATCAGGAAGCAGCGGAAGAAGAAATTCCGGATCCCGTGCCTGCGGAGATTTATGTAGAGCGTGTAGAGAATATAACGGATGACTTTATCGGGGGTGTAGACGTATCCTCGTATATTGCCCTGAAGGACAGCGGTGTAAAATATTACGATTTTGCAGGAAATGAACTGGATAATCAGGGGTTCTTCAATCTGCTGAAAGACAGTGGCATTAACTATGTACGTATCCGTGTATGGAATAACCCTTATGATGCAGATGGCAATGGCTATGGCGGCGGTAATAATGACCTGGATAAGGCAATCAAAATGGGACAGTGGGCGACAAAGGCAGGAATGAGAGTACTGATCGACTTCCACTATTCCGATTTCTGGGCAGACCCCGGCAAACAGCAGGCACCGAAGGCATGGGCAAATGTAAGCTCTGAGGAAAAAGCAGATGTGGTATATAGTTATACCGTGGAAAGTCTGGAAGCACTTGTAAATGCCGGAGTAGATGTCGGTATGGTACAGGTCGGCAATGAAACCAATAATGGAATTGCCGGAGAGAGCGGCTGGTCTGACAGCATGCTGAATGTATTTAAGAAAGGCTGTGAAGCAGTACATGCCGTAAAAAATACAAACAATGAAGATACGGATATTTTGGCGGTTTTACATTTTGCAAACCCGGAGAAAACATCAAACTATCTCAATTGGGCGGCAAAATTAGATGCTTTTGGCGTGGAGTATGATGTATTTGCATCTTCTTACTATCCATACTGGCATGGTGCCCTGAAAAATTTGCAGAGTACTTTGAGCAAGATTGCAGACACTTATGGTAAAAAGGTCATGGTAGCGGAAACTTCCTGGGCTACAACTTTGGAAGATGGCGATGGACATGACAATACGGTACGCGAGGGCAATAATGATACCCAAGCGACCGGTATGGAATATTATGATTTCAATATTTATGGACAGGCAAAGGAACTGAGAGAAGTTATTAATACCATTGCAAATACGACCAACGGTATTGGCGTATTTTACTGGGAGCCTGCATGGATTCCTGTAAATGTATATGATCCGGAAGCGGAAGATGCCGAGCGGGTTCTTGCGGCGAATAAGACAGCCTGGGAAAGATACGGCTCCGGCTGGGCAGCATCCTATGCGGGAGAATACGATGCCAAGGATGCCGGAAAATGGTACGGTGGATCGGCGGTAGATAATCAGGCAATGTTTGATTTCTCAGGACATCCTCTGGATACTTTAAATATTTTCAAATATGTGAAGACCGGTACCACAATGGAACGTAAAATCAGCACGATTAAGAGTACGACAGCAGAAGTAAATCTTGGAGAGGAAATGGTTTTTCCGGAGACAGTAAATGTGACTTATACGGATGCGAGTGAAGATAGCCTGGCAGTTATCTGGAATGCAGAACAGATTGCAAAAGCAGAAGCGATAGGAACAGGAACTTATAACATTGAAGGAACAGTAACACTGGGGGAAAACACATATACAGCAATCTGTAAACTGACGATTAGTCCGAAGAACATTTTGCCGGATGCCGGATTTGAGTCAGGAATCACTGGTACCTGGACGATTACAGGAAATGGTATCGGAATCAAAAATGACACCAGCAATACGAAAAAAGGATCCTACTGCCTGCACTTTTGGGCAGCACAGAATATGGAATACGAAGTATACCAGACGGTGACGCTGGATGCCGGAAAATATACCTTTGGAGGATATCTCGAAGGAAGCACGGATGGAACAGAAGATATTTACGAGATCTATGTAACATATGACGGACAGGAACAGACGGCATCTGCGGAAATGAGCGGATGGAAGATATGGAGCAATCCTGAGATCTCAAACATTGAGATTACTAAAGACGGAACAAATGTAACACTGGGAATTCATGTAAATGTTTCTGCAAATGCCTGGGGAGCCTGGGATGAGATGTACCTGTATAAGATAGGCAATGTTATCGAGACCCCGGCAGTGACACCGGAACCTTCCACACCGGCACCTGAAGAGAGCACATCTTCCGACAGCGACACCGCTGCATCGGCGCAGACCGTAGACTGGAATGCAGTAACTGCCGATGTACAGGATAAGATCGCGGAAGTAATACAGAACCCGAATATTAACAGCGTGAACATGAATATTGTATGTTCCGGAGAGACAAAACTTCCTGCCACTGTGCTGGAATCTATCAAAGGTTCCAACATGACACTGGCACTTCATAGCGGCAACGGTGTAGCAGTCAGCATCAGTGGACAGGATCTGTCAGGAACTGCCCTGAATGCACTGCAGAGCATTGATCTCACTGTAAACAGCGATGCACAGAACATTCCGGCAGCAATAGTGGCATCCAAAAACGCAGACGCTGTGAAGCAGCTGTCCGTACAAAACAGCGGAGTCTTCCCGGTACCGGTAAACATTCATGTGAGTGTGGGAGCTGAGAACAGTGGAAAATCGGCGAACCTGTACCGCTACAATGAGGAAACAAAACAGTTAGAATACTGTGCGTCCTTCCCTGTGACCAGGAACGGTCAGTCTATGTTTGCCTTAAAACAGGGCGGCGATTATATGGTGACCGTAACTGCAACACAGCCCAAAGAGACCGTATATTTTACCGGTGGAGAATATGCAGTGAAAGCGGGAGATACCCTGTCTGCCATTGCGGCACGCAATCATGTGTCACTGGCGGAATTAAAAGCCAAAAACCCGCAGATTAAAGATATTCACAAGATTCGCGTGGGACAGAGACTGAATTTGGATTAATTTTGTTTTGAAAATTAAATAAGTGCGAATAAAAAAGGTAACACAATTGATATTGTGTTACCTTTTTGCTTTCATATTGTATATCGGCCCGGAAGCGGAAAACTTAACTCCTTTTTGAAAAAATTTAAGCAGGTGCGGTATCGCCAGGTGCGGTATCGTGCGACCGATATGCGAGAAACCCATAATTTATGCGGATTGTAGAATTTTTAGGAGGTATAAAATGAACACAGCACAACCGATTCGTAACCAAAATGACTTGGAAAATTTCAAAAAATATTACAGGGAGATTCAACCGAATGCAAGAAACCAGGTATTGGTGATCCTGGGGCTGAATACGGCACTGCGGATCTCCGACCTGCTTTCCCTGCGCTGGGAAGATGTCTATAATTTTTCACAAAACAAGTGGCAGGAACACATTCAGATCGTGGAACAGAAGACAGGAAAGACTTCCTGCATTTATATCAATCATAATATTATCAGCTGTCTGCAAGCTTATCAGGAATACCTTCAAATAGCACAAAAGCAAATCAAACCGCAAAATTTCTTATTTTCCCATAGCAATAAAAACGAGCCCATCAGTCGGGTACAGTCTTTCCGCATTGTGAAAAAAGCGGCTGCTTACTATGGCATCCCGGGAGTCATCTGCTGCCATTCTCTGCGCAAAACGTTTGGCTATCACGCATGGCGGCAGGGGGTACAGCCGGCAATGCTGGTCAGTATCTATAATCATTCTTCTTATGAAGTGACCAAGCGATATCTTGGAATCGAGCAGGATGACCGGGACAGAATTTTTCAGGAGATCATACTCTGAACAAAAGGTAACACAATATCAAGTTTGTTACACTTACGATTGGTATTTCCGAAAAACAGTAAATTATAAGGAAATAATCGATTCAAGGAGGAATAGCCATGCTGAGACTGTCAGTGAGAGATGAAGAATTTCTGATGATCGGAGACGATGTGAAAATTGTATTTTTGGGAAGCAGCGGCGGACAGACCCGTATCATGATCGATGCTCCCAAGGAAGTGAACATCGTGCGAAGCAAGGCTATTGAGAAACGGATCCAGGATCCGGAACTGCTGGCAACCATCCCGAAGTATTACAAGAATCCGGAAGGCACTGCCAAGAAGAAAAAAGCCAACGTCGTGATCGTACAGAACAAGTAACAAGGGGATAAAGGGGATCTGATGCTTGGTAATAATGCAGAATCCTAGGGCTGCTTATTATAGAAAAGATAACTATTAACCACACACCGCAGATAAACGGATGTATCTGCAAAACTTTTTACACATGGAGGTAAATTATTATGGTAGTACAACACAACTTAACAGCTATGAACTCTAACAGAATGTTAGGATTAACCACATCTTCTCAGGCAAAGTCCACCGAGAAGCTGTCTTCCGGATACAAGATCAACCGTGCAGCTGATGATGCAGCAGGTCTGTCCATCAGTGAGAAGATGAGAAAGCAGATCAGAGGTCTGACACAGGCTTCCTC